>DATNKA010000281.1:0-9949 GCA_035603655.1 Candidatus Acidiferrales bacterium
CCTCGGATGTCCGGTTCGGTGGTTTCCGCAGTCGAGTCTGTTCATGTGTCCGTGTCACGGCGGAGCCTATTACCAGGACGGTTCACGCGCGTCGGGGCCTCCCCCGCGAGGACTGTTCCAGTATCACTACAAGATCGAAGACGGGAAACTTTTCATCAAGGCCGGCGAGATGCCGACTCCCGGCCAGCCTGTAGCAAATAAGGCGGGAGGCAAACCAACATGCGCCTAATTCAGAAACTGGGTGACTGGTTTGATCTGCGGCTTCAGCTTGGCACGCCCATTCGCGAAACGGCCGAACACCCTGTGCCACGGGAGACCGCAAGCTGGTTCTATGTTTTCGGCAGCGCCGCACTCACCTGTTTCATGCTCCAGATTGTCACCGGCATACTGCTTGCCCTCATCTATGTGCCCTCCGCGGGAGAAGCGTGGAACAGTCTGCAAACGCTCAATCATGGCGTCGCCCTAGGCTGGTTCATACGAGCGCTCCATGGTTGGGGATCGAACTTCATGGTTGCGATTGTCCTCATCCACATGGTGCAAGTTTTTCTCTTTGGAGCCTACAAGTTTCCGAGAGAACTGACGTGGATCGTCGGTGTTTTTCTTTTGCTTGTAACGCTCGGCATGGCATTTACCGGCCAGGTGTTGAGGTTTGACCAGGACGCCTACTGGGGACTAGGAATTGGAGCCTCGATCGCGAGCCGTGTTCCACTGATTGGGCCTTGGGCGGTGAACCTGATGCTGGGTGGCCCGATCATTGCCGGCGCGACGCTTTCACGATTCTTCGCGCTGCATGTTTTCGTCATCCCGGGATTACTGATTGCTTTCGTCTGTTTGCATCTGCTGATGGTGCTGAAACTCGGAATCAACGAATGGCCCATGCCGGGGCGCATCGTCCGCCGCGCCACGTACATGCAGGAATATCACGAACTCACACACAAAGAGGGCATCCCGTTCGTGCCTGGCGCGGTGTGGAAAGACATTTTCTTCTCTTGCTTCATACTTCTTGCAATCGCTGTTTGCGCCGTTCATTTTGGTCCTTTTGGTCCCAGCGGACAACCGGATCCGACGATCATTCAAACCGCCCCGCGTCCCGACTTTTTCTTTTTGTGGCTATATGCACTGCTCTCGTTCTTGCCCCCATCTGCCGAGACACCGATCCTCCTGATTGGCCCAGCCGTCGGAATCATTGTCCTGCTGGCGCTTCCGTTTGTAGCCGGCGAAGGTGAGAAGAGCTGGAAGCGCAGGCCGATTGCTGTGCTCACGATTCTGTTGGTCGCCGTAGGCTTGGGCACGCTGACTCATCTGGCCGAGCACACACCCTGGAGCCCAGTCATGGATGCATCGAGCAGCGATCCGATTCCTGCTAAATACCTGAAAGGTCTCACGGCATTGGAGCGCCACGGTGCCCTCGTCTTCCAGGACAAGCAATGCCACAACTGTCACTCGCTTGATAACCAGGGAGGTCACCGCGGGCCGGCGCTCGATACGGTCGCCCTCAACCTCACCGAAGATCAACTGATTCGCCAAGTCGTTCAGGGCGGAGGGAATATGCCGGCTTACGGAAAGAATCTCAGTCCGGCGGAAACAACCGCGCTGGTGACATTTTTGGAAACCCTGCACCCGGCAAATCAAAGGCCAGCTCGCAATGCTTCTCAAGCAATGGCGCTCGGCGCCAGCGAGGTCCCGCCACGGTAGACAGAGCTATGTCCCAGCCCTATGCCCAGATGATGTCGTGGTCGGTCCTGCTCGCGATCACCTCCATACTGGTGGTCGCATCGTTAATTTATTGGCGCGGCTGGCTTTCTCTTCGAAACGCTTTCCCAAATCTGATCCCCACATGGCGCCTAGCAGCGTTTATGAGTGGGCTCGTTTTAGTGTGGACTGCCGTAGGGTCTCCACTCGCCACACTCGATCACCACTCACTCACAATTCACATGTTGAAACACCTTCTGTTGATGACGGTTGCTGCCCCGCTAATTCTGGCCGGCGCACCCACCTTTCCGCTGACATGCGGGCTTCCGAAGCTCTTCATTCACACGCATGGTTTTCTCGCCACTCCGCTCGCACGAGGGCTACGACGCGGTCTCACGAATCCAGTGTTGTGTTGGCTGGCAGGTACGGCCGCGGTAATTGGATGGCATCTTCCGGTTGCGTTTCAGTTGGGCATGCGGTCCGACTGGGTGCACGGCATTGAGGATGGGTCATTTCTGATGGCGGGCCTTTTGTTCTGGTCGCCCATCGTGCAGTCTTCGCCGAGTGTGACGCGGTCGCCTCGATGGTCCAGGGCTTTGTATCTCTTCCTTGCCACCATGCCTTGTGACATTCTTTCAGCGCTCCTTGTGTTTTGTAATCGACTTGTCTATCCCTTCTATCGGTCAACTCCTCAGCTCTTCAGTCTGGCGCCCCTTGGGGACCAGGAATGCGCAGGCGCGCTGATGTGGGTTTGGGTAACGTTCGCATACCTGATTCCAGCGGTCGCTATCACCATGCAGATGCTCTCTCCCTCGAACTCGCAGGGGGTAATCCAAGCTGCGTCGCACACGCGGGCAGGACACTCGCGGAACAGCACAGAGGCGGAGGTGCTCTAAACGTGGCGGCCAAACCCATCCTTATTACTGGCACTCTGCCTGTAGCCGCAGGCAGACCCCAGCCAGTTCCCGCATTTAGCCGGCTCGCCGCAATGTCGGATTATTGGGCGCTCACCAAGCCGGAAGTTAACTTCTTAATCGTCATTGCGACGCTCACTGGCTTCTATCTGGCCTTTCCTGGCCCACTTGCTCGGTTCCCGTGGCTGCTGCTGGTTCATACTCTTCTGGGTACACTGCTTGTCGCCAGCGGCACTGGTACGCTGAATCAATACATCGAACGCCGATTCGACGCGCAGATGCACCGGACTGCCCGTCGCCCGCTCGTGGCTGGTCGGCTGAAACCTTCGGGGGTTTTATGGTTTGGGATTGCGCTTTCTTCGGTGGGCAGCATTTATCTTGCGATTGCCGTGAATGCGCTCGCTAGTCTGCTCGCGATCATAACGCTAGTGTCTTACCTGTTTCTCTACACCCCGCTCAAACGAAAAACACCGCTATGTACTCTGGTCGGAGCCTTTCCCGGAGCAATGCCACCATTGATCGGCTGGGCTGCAGCATCGGGCAAGTTGAGTTTGGAGGCGTGGATTGTCTACGCCATGCTCTTTCTGTGGCAGTTCCCTCATTTCATGGCAATCGCCTGGATGTACCGCGACGACTACGCTCGCGCGGGTTACTGCGTGCTGCCTCATGGCAAAGCGAGAGATAGCATTGTGAGTCTGCAAACCGTATTGCCACTCCTGGCCTTGTTCCCCATTACTCTCCTGCCAGCCGCGGGAGGCCAACCACGCATTCTCTGCGGCATCGGAATATTACTCCTGAATTTGGGGTTTTTGTACTACGGAGCACGACTCGTGCTTCACAGATCCAGTGCGGCGGCGCGTCGACTCCTTCTCGCATCGATCATCTATCTTCCATCACTATTTGCTCTGGTGAGCCTTCTTGGCCGGTCTTCGGGCAACGGTGGTTGACATTGGGCTACTGCACTTGCGCCAGCGGCTCTGGCGCACCTGGTCTCATCGTGCCTGGCGAAGGTTGATGAGAGGATCGGGAGATCCCGAGCTTCTGCATCTTATGGATCAGGGTGGTGCGCTTCAAACCAAGCTTCGTCGCTGCTCCTTTCGCACCACCGATCACCCAACCAACCGATTCAAGCGTGCGCAGAATCAGAATGCGCTCGAAATCCTTTAGAGTAGTTGACGCCGGGGAGTGGGTGCTAGTCAAAGCTTCTGTCGCTTCTGTCGCCGGCAAAGGATTGGGAAGCACGCCATCATTGGAAAGGATCACGGCACGTTCGATCAAATTCTGCAGTTCGCGGATGTTGCCTGGCCACTGATACGACGTGAGCGCAGACATCGTTGTCGAAGGAATGTGCTCGATCTGGCGACTCATCCGGCGGCTGTAAATCTCGATAAAGTGGGCCACGAGGGCCGGAATGTCTTCGCGACGTTCACGCAAAGGTGGCAACAGGACGGGAAAGACGTTGAGACGGTAGTAAAGATCGCTGCGAAACTCACCACGGTTTGCCATCTCCCGCAGATTACGATTTGTGGCAGCAACCAACCGAACATCTACCTGATGTGTGCGAGTGCTGCCCAATCGCTCAAACTCCTGTTCCTGCAGAACGCGGAGCAACTTTGGCTGCAAGGACGGCGGAATATCCCCCACTTCATCCAGGAAAAGAGTGCCTTTGTCGGCTAGTTCGAAACGGCCAATCTCTTGCGCGATAGCTCCAGTGAACGCACCCTTCTCGTGGCCGAAGAGTTCATTCTCCAGCAGATCCAGCGGGATGGCAGCGCAGTTCAGCCTTACGAACGGTCGTCCGCACCGCGAGCTGAGGTTATGGATCGCGTGCGCGATCAGTTCCTTGCCAGTGCCCGTTTCCCCCTGGATAAGAACAGTGGAATCCGTAGGCGCAACTCGTTCCACTTGGTCGAGCATCGATTCCAGAGCAGGACTATTGCCTATGACTTGCTCGAATCTGTGCTCGTAAGACGGCTGATCACAACTCCCAAATCCTTGGATAGCTCCCACAGAGAACCTCCTAGTGCAAACCAGCTCTTTATCGGGCTCAATTCTCCAGAGCCGCTCGAACGCTCTCAAGCAGGAGCCCGTTGGGACCGGCGACGCCAAAACCGCCATAGAATCCGATTCCAAACCCAAAGCCAAACACGTTCCAGAACCGTCAAAGAAAAGCTCCGGATACCAACACCATGGCCGGCCTTCACTGCGCACTTCCCGAATGAGAAGTTGAACGGGGCACACTCCTATCCGCGGTTCTTGCGTGACGGTCTTTCGATGCCAAGCTTTTGCAGGCGGTAGTAAAGTGTAGACCTGTGGATTCTCAATCGTGCAGCGGCCCCATTGGGGCCGGCGACGACCCACCGGGTGGTTTCAAGAGTCTTGCATATGTGGTCTCGCTCCGCTTCTTCCAGCGTAACTGCCTTCTTGGACTCGGGCTCGGCCGCGGCCTTCAGGCTCGGGGGACGCAGGACATTCTCCGAGCTAAGAATTACGCTCCGCTCGATAAAATTCTGGAGCTGGCGAATGTTTCCGGGCCACGGGTAGGAGATAAGCTCAGACATCGCTTCTGAGGAAATGCGGTCGATTTGCTTGCCCATCCGACGGGCATAAATCTCGACAAAGTGTTCGACCATCGCGGGAATGTCTTCGCAACGCGCCCGCAACGGTGGCAGCGAGATCGGAAACACATTCAGACGGTAGTAGAGATCGCTCCGAAATTCGTTCCGCTTCACCATCTCCTCCAAATTTCGATTGGTCGCAGCCACGAGGCGAACGTCCACTTGCTGAGTCCGAGTGCTGCCCAAGCGCTCGAACTCCTGCTCTTGCAGAACACGCAGCAGTTTGGGCTGCAGTGCCAACGGAATATCTCCGACTTCATCCAGGAAGAGGGTCCCTTTGTCGGCCAATTCGAAGCGCCCGACTCTGTGCGCGATAGCACCTGTGAAAGCGCCCCTCTCATGGCCGAAAAGCTCACTTTCCAGCAGATCGAGCGGAATGGCAGCGCAATTCAGCTTTACGAATGGGCGTCCGCGCCGCGAACTGAGATTGTGTATGGCGTGTGCGATCAGATCCTTACCGGTGCCTGTTTCTCCCTGGATAAGGGTGGTGGAACTTGTTGGAGCGACAATTTGGACGAGCTTTAACACTTCCCGGAGAGTCTCGCTTGCTCCGACGATGCCCGCAAAACCGTCGTTCACCCCTTTGCCCTTCAGTGCCTGATGGCTTCTGGATTCGATAATTGAGAGCAGTGCCGAGGAAGTGGATTCGGCTGTGTCGTGCGGGGCAATGTCGTGCTCATATTCTCGCTCGGTGAGAAAGGTCTCGAGATGACTTTGATTTTCAGAAGGAACCCTATTTCCCCAAGTCATATGAGTAGCCCATTGTGTCGCTGTTGCCATGACGCCTCCTTCACTGTCGTGATTTGTCTCTTCTCATCGCCGTTCTCCAGTAATCCACTTGCGGATGTACGCTGGGCAATTCTTGAGCTGTATGTTGTCCGTTTCGCAGCGCTTAAGAAAACTGACAACGTCTTGATCCACGAGCCTTAGGTCTTTCAAGTCCAAGACGATGCGACGACCGCTCGCTTCTGCGCTCATCAACGCTTCCAACTCGCTTACGTTTTCTGCGCCCATTCGACCACTCAGCTTGAAGACGACCTCTCCGTTCGCTTCCCTCGTGATCTTTAGCATCCATCCTCTCCTGGAACGGGAATTAAGACTCCGAGTTCAGGCAACTTCGCCCTGCCACACCTCGAACTCCTGCCTGAGATCCAGAGCAGAGACGGCATACATTGCGCCGAACTGATCTCTTCGAATTCGCTGCATCGTTCTCTTAGTCCTTATTAATGGCAGTGGATTTCGCCATACGATTTTCAGCTCCATAACTCAACTCCTCAACATGTTCTTCTCTGCGCATTCTTACTGTGCCTGCCCTGGAAGGGCCGTCACACTCTCCTGTGATGGCAATCTCCGTGCCAGTCGTAACCTATTGAAATCACGGCAATTGACGAACATAAAAGCTTGGCGACCTTCGCCAATTGGCGAATGTTGTACAAAAATCCTTTGTGAAACTGTCGAGGATTACGCACGAAAGAGGGCTAGCTGTTCTTCGAGGGATCAGTAGATTTGAAGCGATTCTTGTTGATCTTCAGCGACCTGATCTTCGACTCCAGAGTGGATCGTGGCACACCGAGCTTGGAAGCCGCGCCGGAGGGTCCGTATACCTGTCCTCCGCTTTCGCTCAACGCAGCCTCAATGATTGACTTCTCCTCGGAAGGAAACTTCTTAAAGAAGCCATGCCCCCGACTGGGCTCAGTTGCACGGGGATGCCGCGAAAGCCAACTCTCATCGACCGAGAAATTCTCTGTTTCACATACAACTACAGATCGCTCGATGATATTCTGCAATTCGCGAATGTTACCTGGCCAGGGATACGACTGAAGCAGTTCCAGACTCTTTTTGTTTATACCGCGGATGGTCTTTCCTGCTTTCCTGGTAAAACGGTCGATGAAGTACTCAACGAGCACCGGAATGTCTTCTCGTCGTTCCCGCAGAGGAGGCACCTCGATCGGAAAAACGTTAAGCCGGTAAAAGAGGTCGCTCCGAAATGTGCTTCCAGCGATAGCCGCCTGCAAGTCACGATTCGTGGCAGCAATCACCCGAACATCAGTTCGGATGGATCCAGTTCCACCGACGCGCTCGAATTCATGTTCCTGCAGAACCCGCAACAGAGCGATCTGGGTCCCGGCAGGAAGTTCTCCGATTTCATCGAGGAAGATCGTGCCTCCTTCGGCCAACTCGAAGCGCCCTAAACGCCGCTGCGTTGCCCCCGTAAAGGCGCCCTTCTCATGGCCGAACAGTTCTGACGCGATCAAATCGGGTGGGATTGCCGCGCAGTTCACACTGACAAATGCTCGCGAGGAACGCTGCGATCGTTTGTGGACGGCACGCGCGATCAGTTCTTTGCCCGTCCCCGTTTCGCCGGTGATCAGAACAGTAGAGTCTGTGGGGGCAACCTTCGATACACGAGAGAGTACCGCGCGTAGCAATGGAGAAATTCCCACGATCTCCTCGAACATCGACGCCTGGTCGATTTCTTCTTTCAGAGCTAGATTCTCTCGGTAGAGTTGATCCCTTAACCCTTTGATCTCCTCAAAGGCTTTTCGCAACGCCTCTTGGGCTCGCGTGCGTTCGGTGACATCGCGGACGGCAGCGGAGACAACTGTGCCCTCCTCCGTCTCCAGCGGACCGAGACTGACCTCCACGGGAAACTCCGTTCCGTCTTTCCGCCGTCCGTACAGCTGCAGGCCTTCACCCATCGGCTGCACCCGAGGCTGGGCGAAGAACTGCTGGCGGTGTTGGGGATGTGGGCCCCGAAGTCCTTCCGGCACCAAAATCTCAACCTCTTGTGCCAAGAGCTCGTCCCGCTGATACCCAAACAACTTCTCCACTTGAGCATTGACCAGGACGATCTTGCCCTGCCGATCCATGACGATCATCGCGTCCGGAGCGGATTCCAGAAGCCCGCGGAATTTCCGCTCGGCTTGCTTGCGCCCGGTGACGTCTGTCACAGCACCCACAAATTCCACGTCGCCCGAGGAAGTCTCCAACGCGCGAGCCACGACGTGGAGGTGCTTCACTGAACCATCCGGCATCAGCAAACGATGTTCAAAATCAAGATTCGCCCTTGCTTCGGCCGCGCGGTCGATGGTCTGCTGCGCGAGATCTCTGTCGTCGGGATGAATTCGCTGGAATACTAACTCCAATGTGGGCTTAACCGCTCGATCATACTCACAGATCTTGTAGGTTTCCTCCGACCAGTAGATTTTTCCACTCGAAACGTTCCAGCCGAAGCTGCCTGTGTGGCTTATGTTCTGCCCTTGAGCCAGGAAAGCTTCGCTGCGGTGCAAATCAGAATAGAGGCTGGCATTCTCCAGCGAAATGGCGGCTTGCGAGGCCAGCAACTCCAGCACTGCGATCCGGTCCGCCGTGAAGGCGCGCGGAGTCAAATTGTTCTCCAGATAGAGTGCGCCAATGAGCTTGGTCTGTTTGACGATGGGTAGGCAAAGGACCGATCGGGGGCGCTTCGCCCGCACATACTCGTCCTGCGAATACAAATTCTCTACCGAAGCATCATCAAGCACCACGCGTTCCCGTGTCCGAATGACGTACTGAAGCGCGGACTTGGGAAGATCAAGTGGGGCGATGACCGTTTGTCGAACGGTGACCTCGACCGCGCCGTGGCCGGTGGTGGCCACCGCCTCGATCTGCGGCTCATTCCCGCGCAGAAAGATGAGTAGACCCCGCTCGGCCCCGGCATGCTCGACCGCGATTCGCATGAGCTTCTCGATCAGCTTGCTAAGGACAATCTCGCTCGAGAGTGCCTGTGAGGCCTTGACTACTGTTTCGACGTCCAACTGCCGGACCGGTGTACCGATTGTGGAGGCAGTCGAAGCGGGAAGGCGTTCTTCGTGCAGGCGCGGATAGCGTTCGTCGAGTTGCTTCACCTTGCCGAGTGCGCCCCAGCGGTCGTAGCAGTTTCGCGCGTTGCGTAGATACGTGTCCGCAATCACCTCGAAGCCGCGCGCCAGGTAGAACCGTGCGGCCACCTCATGGGCCAACGCTTCGTTCTGGACAAAGCCGTTCTCGTGAGCGGACTGAATCGCCTGCTCGTACAATTGCATCGCGTCGAAGGCGCGTCCTTCGAGGCGGGCGATCTCAGCCAACACCAGCAAGTGCTTGTCGGCGAAAGTCGGTGGATAGTTTTCCGCCCACTCGCGGAGTTGGTCCCGATGGGCCGTCAGGAGGTCACGCCACGCGGTCTGCTCGTCGGCTGAAACGTTCTCATAGCATGCCGCCACCGTCAGAGCGGTGTAGTAAAAGTAGTCGAGTAGCTGCATCTGAGCGGCTGAGGCCCAAAGCAGCGGCTTCGCCTTGCCGGCTGCCGCGAGCGCCTCGGCATAGTCCCCCGACAGAAACCGCGCCTTCAGTTTAAGGATCCAGTAAAAGCAGACCGTCATGGCCATCCGATCTGTTGTCAGTCGGGCCTCGAACGCCGCCTCGTCGAACTGGGCATCGCTGAAGGTGGAGAAAGTCGTGGTCTGGTCCCGCATCGTCGCGATGAATTGCAGCTGGCCCCGGATGACGTCCGCGAGGTTGCGGAACCCGGCCTTCCCGACGAAGTCCAACGCCATCTCCGTCTCACGATACACCGCGTCGAGCGGATCGTTCCGCACGTGAAGGCCTGTGAGAGATAGGTATATACCGTAGCAAGCATAGGTAAGATCACCAGTCTCAATTGCGGCGCGAATGGTCGCCCGATGGAAATCAATCGCGGTCGTGATC
>DATNKA010000282.1:0-4007 GCA_035603655.1 Candidatus Acidiferrales bacterium
GACAGTAGTCGCGATCATCGGAACGCTGACTGCTTTTTTCGCCGCGACGATCGGTGTGGTGCAGACTGACATAAAGAAAGTTCTCGCTTACTCGACCGTTTCTCAGCTCGGATACATGTTCATGGCTTGCGGCGTGGGCGCGTTCTCTGCCGGAGTTTTCCACTTGATGACACACGCATTCTTTAAGGGTCTGCTATTTCTCGCCGCTGGGTCAGTGATTCATGCGGTAGGTGGCGAGCAGGATATGCGCAAGATGGGCGGGCTACGGACGAAGATTCCATGGACGTTCTGGACGATGACTGCGGGCACGTTGGCCATTGCTGGCATTCCGGGGCTGGCTGGATTTTTCAGCAAAGATGAGATCCTGTGGCGCGCCTACCAGGCGAGTTGGGTTTACTGGCTGGTGGGATTGACTACGGCATTCATTACTTCGTTCTATATGTTCCGGCTTTGGTTCATGACCTTCTTTGGCGAATATCGTGGCGAGGCGCAAGATCATTCTGCTCACGATGCGCATGGAGGCCACGGCCACGGCGGCATTCACGAGAGTCCGAGAGTGATGGTGATCCCGCTGGTGATTCTGGCGGTGCTCTCGGTGGGGGGGGGCTATGTTGGCGTGCCCGGGTCGTTGGGCGGCAATAATCGATTCGATAAGTTTCTCGGTCCGGTCTTTCATGGCAGCGCCCCAGCGGACGTGCAGCAGGCTCCGATGGGTGAGAGGGGAGTGCCGGAGCAGGGGAACGAGGGGCCTGAACCGAAGAGTGGAGACTCGACTGAGCTGATTTTTACTGCGATCTCGGTGGCGGCGGCGCTGCTCGGCTTGGGACTCGCGTGGCAACTTTATTATCGAAATCCGCACTTGCCGGAAAAGATTGCAGCTTCGATGTCGGGAACATATCAGACGCTGCTACACAAGTACTACGTAGACGAATTGTACGGCGCTCTTTTTGTCAGGCCGCTGATCAACGGCTCTACTCGAATTCTTTGGCAAGGGGTGGATCGAAAGATTATCGATGCGGCAGTGAACGATGCGGGAGACGGTGCGAGGCATGTCTCGGATGAAGTGCGCCACATGCAGTCCGGCAACATTCGTTCGTATGCGGGATGGGTTGCAGCTGGGTCGGCTGTGGTCATTGCCTTCATGATCTGGATATGGACGGGAGCGCGATGAGCACTGCCAATCTCAGCTCCATCATTCTGACCCTGGTGACGTTCCTTCCTCTGGCGGGAGGATTGCTCCTGATAGTTTTTCCCCGGCGCGACCGGGACATTCGGATTTTTGCGCTGGTCATTGCGCTGCTGACATTCGTGCTGTCTCTGCATCTGCCAGTCTATTTTCATCGTGGGCAAAGCGATTTTCAGTATGAGATCGACCGGCCATGGGTCTCGACTCCCAATATCCACTACCACATGGGCGTGGATGGCATTTCTTTGTGGCTGGTGGTGCTGACCACCTTTCTCACGCCGCTGTGCGTACTGATTTCCTGGAAGTCGATTCACGAGCGGGTTAAAGAATTCTTCATCCTGCTGCTGATTCTGGAGACAGCGCTGATCGGCGTCTTCACTTCGCTTGACCTGTTTCTCTTTTACTTCTTCTGGGAAGCAACGCTGATTCCGATGGCGCTGCTGATCGGCATTTTTGGTCACGAGCGCAAAGTTTATGCTGCCGTGAAGTTTTTTATGTACACCATGATCGGGTCGGTGTTCATGCTGGCCGCGATTCTGTGGCTCTATGCGCATACCGGCAGCTTTGATTTTGTCGTGATTCGCGACCAGATCGCGAGCGGCGCTGTGTCCGGGTTCCCGGCAGCCGGGCAGTGGCTATTCCTCGGATTCTTTCTGGCTTTTGCCGTGAAGGTTCCTCTGTTCCCTTTCCACACCTGGCTGCCCGATGCTCACGTTGAGGCGCCCACGGCCGGATCCGTGTTGCTCGCCGGAGTCCTGCTCAAGATGGGAACCTACGGATTATTGCGGTTCAACCTCGGACTGTTCCCGGAGCAATCGCGGCACAACGCTTCCTGGGTAATGACGCTCGCGTTAATTGGAATCATCTACGGAGCGCTGGTAGCGATGGTGCAGCCCAACATGAAGAAGCTGATAGCTTACTCATCGGTCAGCCATCTTGGATTCGTGGTGCTGGGAATTTTCAGCTTTACGCAGGCGGGGCTAAATGGCGCAATGTTCGTAATGCTGGCTCACGGAATTTCTACGGGCGGACTCTTCATGCTGGCAGGGATTCTGCACGAACGGCGTCATACGTACGAGATCAGCGAGTTTGGCGGACTGGCCTCGCCAATGCCCGTGTATGCCACGACGTACCTGGTGATCGTGCTGGCGTCAGCGGGGCTGCCATTGCTGAATGGATTCATCGGTGAATTTCTGGTGTTGAGCGGCGCGTTCCAGGCCAGGCCGGTTTTCGGCATACTCGCGGCCACAGGAGTGATTTGGAGCGCGGTATATTTACTCTGGATGTACCAGCGAGTGTTTTACGGTAAGGTCACGCACGCGACA
Source organism: Candidatus Acidiferrales bacterium (assembly GCA_035603655.1). Taxonomy (GTDB): domain Bacteria; phylum Acidobacteriota; class Terriglobia; order Terriglobales; family Acidobacteriaceae; genus Sulfotelmatobacter. Next base: position 2,512 of record DATNKA010000282.1, read on the forward strand.
AATAACTCTTTGAGCGACCTTTCAGGATTCGAAAAGTGGGCGGTGTGGCCGTGTGCCGCGGCGGCTCTGGTCATGGGAGTCGCTCCCATCCTCTGGCTGGGAGCGATTGATCCGGCGGTTCAGGCGGCGCTCATGCCAATCGTACGAGTGGCTAGCCGTGTGGTGGGACAATGATCACTGGAGCAATGACCGCCGCAGCATGGGGCGCCGAGGCGATGATTAGCGCTTTCATCCCTGCCTACTCGCAAGTGCTGCCGCAGAGTGCCGATTACGTTCGGATCCTGCCGGAAATCGTGCTCTCGATTTTCGGCATCATTGTGATGGTGATGGAGCCGCTACTCGACGAGCGGACCGGGCAAAGAATTCTGGGGCGGATTGCATTCGTGGGAACCCTAGCGGGAATTTTAGCGACGTGGTTCATGGCACAGTTTCCGGGGACCGCCTTCTGGAACATGGTGCAGGTAGATGGATTCAGCGTTTTTTTTCATGTACTGATGATTACAATCGCTGCCGTCGTCATTCTCAGCTCTTACGAATACTTGAGCGTGCAGCGGATTCGTGCCGGAGAATACTATGCTCTGATTCTTTTCGGCGTCGTTGGCATGGCCTTGATGTCGTCGGCTGTGGAACTTGTTCTGATTTTCATCGCGCTCGAGATTTCTTCGATCTCGTCTTACGTGCTTACGGGATTTCGACGGCATGAGGCGGCCAGCGCGGAAGCCTCGCTGAAGTATTTCCTGCTGGGATCATTCGCCACGGCATTCTTTCTGTACGGAGTGGCATTGATGTTCGGGGCTACGGGATCAACGAATATCGACCAGATCAGCAGGACCTTGCGGAGCGGTCCAATTCCATTGCTGGCATTCGTTGCGGTAGCAATGATGTTTGTGGGTTTGGGATTCAAGGTGGCGGCTGCGCCGTTCCACGTGTGGACCCCCGACGTATATGAAGGAGCTCCTGCACCGATTGTGGGTTTGATGTCGACTGCGCCGAAGGCCGCGGCGTTCGCCGTGCTGTTACGCATTGTCTTCGTGATCAACGTACCCGGAAACTTTTGGCTGGTATGGGTTTCGGCAGCGCTTTCCATGACCCTAGGCAACGTGGGTGCATTGGTTCAGAACAACGTGAAGCGACTGCTGGCGTATTCCTCGATTGCGCATGCGGGATACTTGCTGGTAGCTTTCGCAGCCGCCCCCGATATGGGGACCTCAGCCGCCATGTTTTACACGGCGAGTTATGCTGCGATGAACCTGGGTGCGTTTGCAGTCGTCAGCCATTTCGCAAATGCAGGCGAGCGCTATGTGACGCTGGATGACTATGAAGGCCTGGGGCGCAGCTCTCCGCTGCTGGCGGCGACGCTCACCATCTTCCTTCTGTCGCTGATTGGCATTCCAATGACTGGCGGTTTTTTCGCCAAATTTTACGTTTTCAGTGCGGCCGTGAAGGCCAACTTGATTTGGCTGACGGTTATCGGCGTCCTCAACAGCGGCATCGGC
>DATNKA010000283.1:0-6355 GCA_035603655.1 Candidatus Acidiferrales bacterium
CGCACCCAACTTCACCTTGCTGGTTAATAGCGAACGCGCGCCCCGGGGATTCATAACCAGCAAAACAAAGTCGGTTGCCTGGCCACCTAACTGGAAGCCGATGCTCACGCCTTCCAGCGCGTACAGTGCCGGCGCTCCCCATGGACCCGTATAGTGTTGTCCGGTCCGGCACAGCATCACCCCGCGCCCATAGCTGCCTCCCACGCCAAAAGCGCCCTTCTTCACCGACGGAAGAACCACCACGCATTCCGCCTTGTCCAGCAAGTCCTGTGGAATGTCGTCAGGAATGTTCAGGACTTCTTTCATCACTTCGCCCGCCTCTTTTACCCGGTCGGCTTCGGCGGCGGCGAAAGCCATCGCTGGACAGAACCATAAAGCAACCAAGAAGGCGGCAACCTTGCGAATGTTTTTCATCTTGGATCTCATCAGAATCATTCCTTCCCGTCGTCCCATGGTCCTCAATTTTCACAGCTCGTCCACTCTGCAGACGCCCCATCTTAACCCGTTCCCCCTCCTGGGAGTTGTCTTCTACAGCTCAAAATCGCAAAAATTGGGTTACTTTGGGTATATGAGCGCTATCGAAAAACGAGGCTCAAAGTATGACCAAACGAGTGCTCCTTTTGTAACTTGGCACCTCGTTCGACCGCGCTCTACAGTCAATTGACAGCATGGCGGAAGGCCGCCCATCATTCGGCAATCGGCGTGCATCTAATCAATCAGAAGTACATTTTGGGACCGGGCGGAGTGAAAAATTTGGACTTTTCAGGCATGAACTACACGCGATCCGCCAGCCGCTTTCTGGCACTGGTGGCCGCGTTGGCTCTAGCGATACCAGTCCTTGCCCAGTCGGAGCCCTACGCCGATGCTTACGCCAGCAGCACTGCCGGCTCCAGCCCATATGCCAGTCCCGCGCCCTCCGATGATCCTCAGGCTGGCGCGATGCTCACCATTCACAAACGTGTCGATGAAGTGAACGTGCTGTTCATCGCCACAGACAAGCATGGCAAGTTTGTTCGAGATCTGAATCAGGGCGATTTTACGATTCTTGATGATCATAAGCCGCCGCAATCCATTCTGAATTTTCGTCGCGAAACCGATCTGCCTTTGCACATGGGCTTGCTCATCGACGTGAGCGGTTCGGTCCACAGCCGTTTTGATTTCGAGCAAAATGCCGCGATCAGCTTTCTCCAGCACTCGGTTCGCGTGGGATTCGACAGGGCTTTCGTAGTCGGCTTCAACAAACAAAGCCAGCTCACGCAGGATTTCACCGACAATGTGCAGTTGCTTTCCGATGGTATCCACCGCTTGCAGGATGGTGGAGGCACCGCGCTCTACGATGCAATCTATCGCGCTTGTAAAGATAAATTCCTGAAAGACCGTCCCGATCATCCCACACGGAAGGCGATCGTAGTCGTGAGCGATGGCGAAGACAACCAGAGCGATTTCTCTCGCGCGCAAGCCATTGAAATGGCGCAGCGCGCCGAAGTGATTATTTACGCCATCTCCACCGATGACAGCGGTCTCATCCTCCGCGGCGACAAAGTCCTCGAACAACTTGCCGAAGCAACCGGAGGCCGCGCCTTTTTCCCCTTCAAGATGAAAGACATCACCCACTCGTTCGCCGCCATCGAAGACGAACTGCGCAGTCAGTATGTCGTCTCCTACAAACCCGCCGACTTCGATGCCGACGGCCGCTATCGCTCCATCGAAATTTCCGCCCTCAAGAAAGACCTGCAAGTCCGCGCCCGCAAAGGCTACTTCGCCCCCCAGCAGTAACCCCGCGCCCGAAGCTCGACAACAGTCTTCAACCCCAAACGTCATGAATGTTTACGTGGGCGATGTTTATGCGGGGACAGCCGCCCTCGGTTGTCCGCCGGGCGCAGCCCAGTAGTTTCTGCTCCAACGGCGCCCACGGTTTCGTCACGCTTGTGAAGTTTCTCGCGACATTTAACTGAGGTTCGTCTGCCAAAGCAACAGAGCAAATTAAGGAGGATTTGTTTGCGCCAGCAACCTCTCTGTGCTACCGTCCCAATGATTTCGAGACCAAGCCTTCGAGATAAAGCTTCCCCTAGGAGACGCTAATGATCGCCATCATCTTTCTCGTAATCCTCGTTGTCATCGCCGTCGTCCTGATTGGCATGTACAACAGCCTGGTGCAGCTGCGTGTGCGCTGCGACTCGGCCTGGTCTGACATTGACGTGCAACTCAAGCGCCGACATGATCTCATCCCTAATCTGGTCGAGACCGTCAAAGGTTATGCCGCGCACGAAAAAGGGACTTTCGAAAATATCGCCAAGTTCCGCTCGCAGGCCATGCAGGCGACCACGCCCGAAGGCAAAGCCGTGGCTGAGAATCAGCTCAGCGGCGCGCTCAAGAGTCTATTCGCCGTCGCCGAGAATTATCCAGAGTTGAAGGCTTCGGAGGAATTCACGCAACTGCAGGGATCGTTGAGTCAGACGGAAGACTCAATCCAGAACGCGCGCCGCTACTACAACGCCGTCGTTCGCGACCTCAATACTAAGATCCAGTCCTTCCCCACGAACATCCTTGCCGGAATGTTCAACTTCACCCCGCGCCAGTTCTTCGAGACCACCGAGGCCGACCGCGAGCCTGTCGCCGTGAAGTTCTAGCTTTATGATCGGGATAAAGCAGAAAAGATCGCGTCCAGCTGCGGCATTGCTGCTGGCAACCATCCTCACCTTCGCCGCGCCCGCTGCCGCAAAATCCTGGCGCATCTCCAACTTTCAGGGCACCATCACCGTCAACGATGACGGCAGCGCTTTGGTGAAAGAAACCATTACGCTGGTTTTCGTTGACCAGTGGCACGGCATTCATAGAACGATTCCCATCGAATATCCCGGACCAGACGGCACGAACTACCAACTTTTCATCGACATCAAAAGCATCACCGATGAAAACGGCGCCAAACTCAAATACGATTCTTCCAGCTCCGGCGCTGCCCGCGATCTGAAAATCTACATTCCCAACGCCGTCGATGCCACGCGCACAGTCGACATCGCTTACCGCGTGCGCAACGCTACCCGCTTCTTCGATCAATATGACGAGTTCTATTGGAATGTGACGGGAAACGATTGGCCTGTTCCCATCGATCGCGCTGCGGCCGCCGTACATTTGCCGGCTTCAGCTAGCGGATCGCTGCGCGCGCAAGCATTTACAGGCGTCTACGGCTCAACCGAGCGCGATGCAACTGCCAAGGTGGAAGGCTCAAACGCAGAGTTCGCAACCAATAGTCCTCTACCCATGCGCGGCGGCATGACGATTGATGTCTACATCCCAAAGGGCATCCTCAAGGAACCCGGCGGGCTCACCAAACTATTCTGGTTTATCGGAAGCAACCCAGTCGTGTTTCTGCCGCTGGTGACCCTCGCCGTGATGTTCATTCTGTGGTGGTACGCCGGCCGCGACCCCGACCCTGGAATGTCGGTCGCGCCGATGTACGAGCCCCCGACCGGAATCTCTCCCGCTGAGGCCGGGACCCTGCTCGATGATCGCATCCATCCTCGTGACATTACATCGACCATCGTCGATCTAGCGGTGCGCGGGTTCATTAAAATCGAAGAGACAGACGACGAGGGGCTCCTCTTCCATCACAAAGACTACATTTTCCATCTACTGCAAAAGCGGCAGGATTGGAATGGTCTCGCTCCTCACGAGCGAGTCATGATGGAAAACATTTTTACGGACGACGTCCCCGACACTCGCTTGTCCAGCCTCAAGAACCGTTTCTACACCGCCGTCCCTGTGGTCCGCACTGATATTATGTCGGCGCTCAAGCAGAAAGGCATTTACACGCTCGACCCCGAATCCGCCAACGCTTACAGCTTCGGCGCGGCTTTCTGCATTGTCATTCCTTTTGCTATCATCCAATACTTCGGCTGGGCTGATTTTTTCAGTTCGGTTCCGATGTTGATCCTGAGTATCTTGATCAGCGCGCTGATCTGGTGGCTGTTCGCTCGCGTGATGACGGCGAAGACTGTCAAAGGCGCGCGTACTCACATCGCCGTGCTCGGATTTCAGGAATTCATGAACCGCGTCGACGCCGATCGCCTCAAAGTGATGCCCCCCAACACATTCGAAAAATTTCTTCCCTATGCCATGGCTCTGGGCGTGGAACACCACTGGGCACAAGCCTTCGCGGGCATCATCAAAGATCCACCGGGTTGGTATGCCGCCCCGGCCGGATACGGCTACGGCACGGGCTTCAATCCAATCCTGTTTTCCAGTTCCATGCATGGGATGGCGACGGATATGCACCAGGTGTTCGTATCCGCGCCCAGATCGAGTTCTACGGGATCGGGCTTTGGGGGTGGCGGCGGTGGCGGAGGATTTTCCGGCGGTGGCTTTGGCGGCGGAGGTGGCAGCGCGTTCTAAGCGCATGGTTGGCGGCCTATGTTATCGCGATTGAGTCCGCGCCGGAGAGGATTCCGCGCCTCGGTCCCGTTCAATTCACGAAGGGATAAATTTCGTCAGCAATCCAGCAGGTTGCCAGCAGAGTTGCGAAAACAGTTCCTGCCAGCCAGAGAACAGGGGGCGGAAGCGCCGTCACCGCTTCGCCAGGGATGACCGTAACAAGGGAATGTCTACGGCGTAAGTGGCGCAGTAGCGGACGTTCGCCAGCAGCCCTGGAACAGTCATTTTCAGGAACGATGAAAAGGTCAGTGCGTTACGGAAGTGGGGCCACGTCAATACAACTTAACCTATGATGACGGCAGTGAGCACACAGTTGTAAACGATGCCTGGTAGCTCCCGATAGCGTAGCGCATCGCCTGCTGTTCCCGGTAGCGGCCCGACCGGATTTCTGCATGGTCGATGTTTATCCCTCCACCAAGTCGTGCAGTTTGCTATTTACGGCGCCGCATGGCGCCCACAATGGGTGGTTCAGACATTGGATGGTCAGAGTTGCGGACAGGGCGTCGTAGTTCCAACTAAATGTAAATCCCTGCTGCGTGCTCTCGCCTGAGTCTCCATTCAGAATAACTTGATTCGCGGCGGCCTTCGTCTGGAGGGCAAGCCACTTGTCAGGAGTGATGTTGCTGAAGGTCTGGGCGGCGCATTGGCCCATGAGCAAATCCTCCGTCCCTGAAGCGAGTGGTGCGCCCGGAGAGACTCGAACTCCCAACCCTCTGCTCCGAAGGCAGATGCTCTATCCAGTTGAGCTACGGGCGCCCAGAATGCATTTTACGGCAAACCAGGCTGAAGATGTTTTGCACCGCGTTTACTCCATCTCAAAACTCAAGTAGGTGAGGCCATCGCTGCGCTCGACTTGCAGGACCACAGGGTCTCCGGTCTTCAGGCTTTGAACTGCGGCGCGTAGGATGTCGAGGGAGGTGATCGCAGTTGTGTTCAGGGCGTGGATTACGTCCCCGGTTTGAAGCCCGGTCTCGGGAGTGATGAGGTCGGCGGCTCGGCCCAGAACCACTACACCGGAAGCGATCCGCAGCGTCCCGATCTGATTTCGCAAGTCGCCAGTGATATCGATCGCGAGGATGCCCAGTTTTGCGACCAGACTTTTCTCGGGATCGGCAGCATCGAAAAGTTGATCCATGGGATCGCGCTGCTCGATGGCCGGGACATAGAGAACTTTCTTTTGCTCGCCGCGTAGAATTTCCAGCTTTAATACTTGATCGAGTCGATGCAGATATAGCGCTGAGGAAAGCCCTGGCAGCGTTTCAATCCGGCGGTCGTCGGCAGTGAGAACGATGTCCTGAACCTGCAGTCCAGCGGTAGCGGCGGGACCGCCGGGCTTGACGTCAGCGATGATGACGCCCCAGTGTTGCGCGAGGTGCAGGCCTTCGGCGAGTGTGGGCGTGACTTCCTGCGCGACCGCGCCAATCTCTACGCGATGCACGTGACCATATTGGCGCAGGCTGTGATAGACGAAATCCACGATGCGGGCGGGAATCGCGAATCCCAGGCCTTCACTGCCGCCCCCGGCTGAGAGGATGAAAGTGTTGATTCCGAGTACCGATCCATTCATATCGACGAGCGGTCCACCGCTGTTTCCGGGATTGATGGGCGCGTCGGTTTGAATGTAGGTGAGGGCCTTCTCGGGGTCAGGCTGGCGGGCGACCGCGCTTACGACTCCCATGGTGACCGAATTCTGTAGGCCTTCAGGACTGCCGATGGCGAAGACGAGTTGCCCGACGCGGGGACGCGGCTGGGAGAGGAGCGGCAGAGTCGGAAGATCTTTCTCATCGATCTTGAGCAGGGCGAGATCGGTATCCTTATGAACACCGATCAATCGCGCTTCGACGATGTGGCGCTTCCCCACGGGCACGGCGCGGCCTGAATCGGTGGACAGCGGCAGAGCCACGCGAATCCGTTGCGCGCCTTC
>DATNKA010000284.1:0-2832 GCA_035603655.1 Candidatus Acidiferrales bacterium
CCGGCGAGTGCCAACTACCTCGTTGCCGGTGCCGTGGTTCCCGGAAGGGCCCCGCGCAAACTTGGTTTAGTATCTCGCTACCCGCTTGAGGTGATGGGAGAGCAGATTCTGGTGGAGACGCCGCTAGTGGGGCGACATCAGTTGCGCAATGTTGCACTGGCCATCGCGACGGCGGCCGAGTTGAATCGGCAAGGATTCGGGACTATCACGGCAAACAGCGTTGCCAGCGGGATCCGGGAAACCCATTGGCCGGGGCGGTTTCAGGTGATTCCCGCGCGCCCGGACTGGCCGGAAGTGGTCATCGATGTGGCGCACAATCCTGCGGGCGCGTGGGCGCTGCGTTCAACCCTTTCGGAGCGCTATGAAGACCGTCCGCTGATTTTTGTTTTTGGCGCGATGCGGGATAAGGCCATCTCGGAAATGGCGGAGATTCTATTTCCGCTCGCCGATCGCGTGATTGCGACCCGGCCGGACAATCCGCGTGCGGCGTCGCCCGAAGAGATTCAGCAGGCCGCCGCCCGGACCGGAGTTGAGATCGAGCGGGTGGAAGATGTGCGTGCAGCCCTGGAGCGCGCCCGAGCCCTCAGCGCCGCTGGAACGGTGGTAGTGATTACCGGATCGATTTACCTGGTGGGCGAAGTGATGAGCCAGGTCGGAGCGCAGGTCTAAGCTGCGTTCGCCGACAGTTTCCCCTAGAATGGAAGAGTGCAGGAAACGAATTCATCGGTGGAAGTGGAGCGGGGCGCGGAGGCAGCGCCGGTCGCGGGGCCGAGGCAAAGTCCGCACGCCATTTCCGGTGTGAAATACGGCTGGTTGAGCCGGCTGCGATCCTATTTGATTCTTGACCCGCTGATCTGGCTGTACACGCTGGTTCTGGGACTGATTGCGCTTCCCGGTGGACTGTTCGACCGGAGCGGGCGAAGGCTGCATTGGTTTTCGCGAACCTGGTCGTGGCTCATCATGAAAACAATCTTGTCGCCGGTGAAGGTTACTGGCCTCGACAAGATTGACACTGCGAAGCCGCATGTCTACGCGGTGAATCACGCATCGGCAATGGACATCCCGGTCCTCTACGTTTACCTGCCGTTTCAATTCCGCATTGTTTTCAAGAAAGAGCTGTTGGTGTATCCAGTAGTGGGTTGGCAGTTGAAGCGGTCGGGGCAGGTCTGTATCGATCAGCAAAAGCCGACAAATTCGATTGCGGCAATCCGCTCGGCGGTGAAGAGTTTAAGAGCGGGGATGCCGCTGGTGATTTATCCAGAGGGCGGCCGCACTCCGGACGGCGAGATCAAACCGTTTCTGCCGGGAGCTTTTTTCCTGGCGATCAAGGCCCAGGTGGATATCGTTCCGGTGGCGCTGGTCGGAACTTACGAATTGCTCCCGATGGATACTTACCACATCAAGTGCCGTCCGCTGGAGATGCGTGTGGGCGAACCGATCTCGACGACGGGGATGACGGTGCGCGATCTCGAGACGGTCTCGGCCAAGGTGCGTAAGGCTATCGAGGATTTGTACTACGCGAAAAGTCCGGACCCGGTATAGCCGCATTTTCTGCCGTAACCTTTCTCACTTTCTGCCGTTATCCTTGGGTAGACTGCTCCGCGCGGAGAATTGGTTGAAGGCTCTGAGGAAAGAAGCGGACGAGCGGCTTCTGATTGAGGAGGCGCAGAAGGACCCTGCCCGCTTTGCCGAGCTCTACGAGAATAATTTCGAGAGAGTGTATGCCTATGTGGTGAGACGCGTAGGAGATCGTGCGGAAACCGAGGATCTGACCTCCGAAGTATTTCACCATGCACTGGCCAATTTGCGGCGGTTTGAATGGCGGGGCATTCCGTTTTCGGCGTGGCTGTTCCGAATTGCCGCGAATCTGATTTCGGATCGCTGGCAAAGATCGAACCGGGAGCAAGTGGCGGAGGAACCGGGACAGATTGAGTCCGCGCCGGCCAGGGCCGCGGAATTCGAGGACGTAGAACGCAGGGCAATGTTGTTCCGTCTGGTCGACACCTTGCCCACGGAGCAGCGCCGAGTGGTCGTGCTGCGATTTGTGCAGGAGAAAAGCATCAAGGAAGTGGCGCGGGAGATTCGCAAGACCGAGGGCGCGGTGAAGCAGCTGCAGTTCCGGGCCTTGAGCAGTCTGCGGGCGCGCTTGGAGGGTGCCGATGCCTAAGCGCTCTCTGAACCAAGGAAAGAACGATCCGCGGGGTAGCGACGCCCAAAATAAGATCGAGCAATTGAACCGAGCGGTGGATGTCTTGCTGGTCCAAGCGGACGGCAAGCTGCCGAAACTTGAAACGGACCTCGAGCCCCTGGTACGCCTGGCGGCCGACCTGCGCGGTCTTCCGCGTGAGGAATTCAAAACCAGACTAAAAGCCGAATTGCTTGAAGGGAGAAAAATTATGTCTACTGTAGCTGAGCCCGTTGCCGCCGTTCAAACCGTTGCCATCCCAAGGTTGACTTTTAAAGATGCCGCTAAGGCCATCGAATTTTATAAGAATGCTTTCGGCGCGAAAGAGACGATGCGCTTCGAAGCTGGCGGGAAAATTGCGCATGCCGAAATCACGATTGGAAGCTCAGCCGTTATGCTAGCCGAAGAGTGGCCGGAAGGCGGGCGTTTCAGCCCGGAGACGCTGGGAAATTCACCCGTCATGATGGTGCTGAATGTTTCCGACGTGGACGCGTTTGTGGCTCACGCCCTGGGCGTCGGCGCAGCCATCGTGCGCCCGATCGCAGACCAGTTCTACGGTTACCGCGAGGGAACGGTTAAGGATCCTTTTGGATATTTGTGGACTGTGTCCATGGTGAAAGAAGAGATGTCGGTCGAGGAGATGCATC
>DATNKA010000285.1:0-27607 GCA_035603655.1 Candidatus Acidiferrales bacterium
CGTGTTACGGTAGTCAGTCATACCATTCGCGATGACCCCGCTCTGCTGATCGAGGATTAGATTTTGACTCCCATGCAAGCCGCCGCCGCCGCCGTCCGCAAGACTGCGCTGAACGCTGTCCATCGCCAGATGGGCGCGAAGATGGTCGACTTCAATGGCTGGGACATGCCGGTGGAGTACCCGGCCGCGATCGGCTGCGGCATCATCAACGAGCACATGGCGGTTCGCACAGGCGTCGGTATCTTTGACGTGAGCCACATGGGCGATATCCGCTTGGCCGGTCCGCAGGCCCTGGCCGCAGTCCAGCACATCTCCATGAATGACGCGGCCCGGCTGGCCGTGGGGCAGGCGCAGTATTCAGCGCTGCTCTATCCGCAGGGAACGTTTGTCGACGATGTCATCGTTCATCGCCTGGGCGAGGATGAGTACCTGCTGGTGATCAACGCGGGTACGCGCGAGAAAGATTTCGATTGGGTCCGCGACAATACGCGGCAGTTTGATTGCGCCCTCGAGAATCTTTCGGACGACTTTACCCAGATTGCAATACAGGGGCCGAAGGGCGTTGACGTCTTGCAGAAGCTGACGGACGCGAATTTGAGCGCGGTAAAGTTCTATTGGGTTACGCGCGGTTCTGTCTGTGGACTGAAGAATATTCTGATTGCGCGCACCGGGTACACTGCAGAGGACGGGTTTGAGATTTACATTCCTTCGGATGAAACGATCGGCGCTCGGGTCTGGAATGAAATTTTGAGCGCGGGGAAAGAGTTTGGCATCGTCCCCTGCGGTCTAGGCGCTCGCAACACTCTGCGTCTTGAAGGCAAACTTCCGCTCTACGGGCACGAAATTTCCGATACGATTAATGTTTGGGAAGCTGGCCTGGACCGCTTCTGCAAAATGGAGAAGCCCGAGTTCATCGGACGCGCCGCTCTCGAAAAAGGAAAAGCTGAAGGCGTGAAGCGTACGCTCGTTGGCCTGGAGATGACAGAGCGCGGCATCGCGCGGGACAGTTATAAACTGCTGGATGTTGCCGGTCGCGAGATGGGATATGTGACCAGCGGATCGCCATCGCCGTTCCTAAAGAAGAATATTGCGCTGGCGTATGTGCCGCTGGAATTCGCGCCCGTAGGTTCAGCGGTAAAAGTAGAAATTCGCGGCCAGGGTGTGGGAGCACAGGTTGTGCCGACGCCGTTTTACAAGAGACCCAAGAAGAATAGCTAAAAGCCAGGAGCCGAGAAAGCCATCATGGCCTACCCGTCAGATCGCAAATATACCAAGCAGCATGAATGGATTCAGGCCAGTGGAACTACCGCCACTGTCGGCATCACCGATCACGCACAGGAAGAGTTGGGTGACATCGTGTTCGTCGAATTGCCGAAGGTTGGGGCGGAAGTCACAGCGGGCAAGACGTTCGGTTCGGTTGAGTCGGTGAAAGCTGTGTCGGACTTGTACGCTCCCGCATCTGGCACGGTTACCGAGGTTAACGGCGATCTGGCCACTTCGCCCGAGAACGTGAATAAAGATCCTCATGGTTCCTGGATGATGAAAATCACCCTGCAGAATCCAGGCGAACTGGATGCGCTGCTGTCTTCTGCGGATTACGAGAAGTTCGTCGCCGAAGAAGGCGGACACTGATCAATCCAGGGAGAATTGAGACGCAAAGATAACATTGAGGATTGCGACTCTTTCCTGGCGGATCTTGCGCCCGCTTCAAGCTACCGGATGGCTGCCACAATCCAATTGACCTCGAGCTTCATCTAAGAACTTCCTATGCGCTATTTACCGAAATCTCCTGCCGACCGGGAAGCCATGCTGAAGGCGATTGGCCTGCGCTCGGTCGACGAATTGTTTGCCCCGATTCCGGCGGAGTACCGGCTCAACCGTGACCTCAAAGTCCCACGACAAATGGCGGAATCTGAAATCGTGGACTACTTCCGCCAACGCTCGCGGGAGAACGGCGAAGGCTACATCAGTTTTCTAGGTGCGGGTGTGTACTCCCATTACCGCCCCGTTATTATTGATTCCCTGATCTCGCGCGGCGAGTTTCTTACGGCATACACACCCTATCAGGCGGAGATTTCACAGGGCACCTTGCAATCGATTTTTGAATTTCAGACGATGATCTGCGAACTCACCGGCATGGAGGTGGCCAATGCTTCCATGTATGACGGGTCAACCGCCGCGGCCGAAGCCGTCATGATGGCTGTGCGTCTTACCGGCCGGCGGGCGGTGGTTGTGGCTCGCAGTCTGCATCCGGAATATCGCGAAGTGCTCGCGACCTATGCTACGCATCAGGGAATGCCGCTGTCGGTGACCGGTTTCGGCGATGATGGGCGGATGAATCTCGCGGAGTTGGAAAAGTCAATCACGCCGCAAACCGCGTGCGTGTTGATTCAGTCGCCGAATTTCTTCGGCACGATTGAAGATGTTTCGGCGATTGCCGGGATCGCCCATAAGAACGGATCGATGCTAGTCGTGTCGATTGCTGAAGCAGTATCCCTGGGAATCGTGGAACCACCGCGAGAGGCGGACGTGATCGCGATGGAAGCGCAATCGTTCGGCGTGCCCCTGGGTTTTGGTGGTCCACACTGCGGCGTCATTGCCACGCGGGAAAAATTCGTCCGGCAGATGCCCGGGCGATTGGTCGGGCAAACCGTCGATACCCAGGGCAGGCGCGGATTTGTACTCACGCTAGCCACCCGCGAGCAACACATCCGGCGCGAGAAGGCGACCTCAAATATCTGCACCAATCAGGCGCTGGTCGCATTGATGGTCAACATCTTTATGACCGTGTATGGCAAAGTCGGGTTGAAGGAGTTGGCCAAACAGAATTTGGCGAAAGCTGCTTATGCAGCCGGACAGTTCTCGAAGCACGGTAAAGTTCTATTTGGCGGCGCTCCTCGGTTCAACGAGTTTGTGCTTCAGACAAGAGACGACCCGCAAGCCATCAACCATCGGCTGCTAGGTCACAGGATGGTCGGCGGATTGCCGCTGAAGAAGTTTTATCCCGAACTGGGGAATGCCGCGTTATGGTGTTGTACAGAACTTACCACGCGGTCTGCAATCGATACGGCCGTCGGGCTGGTTGCGGAGACTGACGCCTTGAAGCGGTCGGCCAAGGAAGGTGTCGCAGTGGAAGAGGTGGCGCGATGAAGTACGAAACTCGCAAGGCCACACGCCACATTAATCAGAACGAAGGACTGATCTTCGAGAAGTCTTCCGCCGGAAAAGCCGCATGGAAGTTGCCGCCGCTCGATGTACCAGAAGTGGACACGTCCGCGTTGCTCGGCGCCTCTGAAAGAAAAGATCTGGGAAACATGCCCGAGGTGAGCGAGATTGAAATCATCCGCCACTTTACGCGCATGTCAACCTGGAATTACGCGATCGATCTTGGTATGTATCCTTTGGGCTCCTGCACGATGAAGTACAACCCGCGAGTGAATGAAGCAGTGGCGCGGGTCGAGGGGATCGCGAACGGGCATCCCTACCAGCCGGAGCAGATTTCGCAGGGCGCTCTGCAGATCCTGAAAACGCTGAGCGAGTGCTTGATCGAAATCACGGGCATGGATGCGATCACGATGCAGCCAGCGGCTGGCGCGCACGGAGAGATGACCGGACTCCTGATGGTGCGGGCCTACCACCATGCGCAGGGGCGTCCGCGAAAGAAAGTCTTGATTCCAGATTCTGCGCATGGGACGAATCCGGCGACCGCAGCGATGGTTGACTACGCTGTGGAGAACTTGAAATCCGACTCCCGCGGTATGGTGGACATTGCGTCACTGGAAGCTCAGATGAACGAGGATGTCGCCGCGCTGATGCTTACCAATCCCAACACGCTGGGAGTGTTCGAACAGCAGATTCACAAGATTGCCGACATCCTTCACGCCAAAGGCGGCCTGCTCTATATGGATGGAGCAAATATGAACGCGCTGGTGGGCAAGGTGCGGCCCGGTGATTTTGGCGTGGATGTGATGCACCTTAACCTGCATAAGACATTTTCCACACCGCATGGCGGTGGCGGGCCGGGATCGGGACCGGTGGCGATCAAGAAAACACTCGAGCCGTTTTTGCCCACGCCCGTGCTGGTTACCAAATCTGATGGCACACTCGGATTTGAATACGACCGTCGGCAGTCGGTTGGACGGGTACGCGCGTTCTACGGCAACTTTGGCATGTTCGTCCGCGCCCTGGCCTACATTCAAGCGAACGGGCCAGATGGTCTGCGGCAGACCACGGAAGATGCGGTGCTGAACGCCAACTACATCCGCAAAGGACTCGAAGGCACTTACGATCTGCCCTATTCCACGCCTACGATGCATGAAGTGGTTTTCAGCGACAAACTGCAAGCAAAAAAAGGCGTGCGCACCATGGACATTGCCAAACGGCTGATCGACTACGGATTCCATCCCTACACAACGGCGTTTCCGCTGATTGTTCCGGGGGCGCTGATGATCGAGCCAACCGAGAGTGAGTCCAAGGAGGAGATGGATTTATTCGTCGACGCGATGAGGTCGATTGCCGAAGAAGTGGAAGAGGATCCGCAGATTGTGCTCAATGCACCGCACTCCACTCGCGTTTCGCGGCTTGACGAAACTGCGGCCGCCCGAAAACCGGTGCTGCGCTGGAAGCCTGCCTTGTAATTGCAGATTGTGATTGAAAACCCGCTCTGGAGTCTTCAATCAGCAATCCGCAACCAAGAAAGCAAAAACTTCAACCGCACGTAAGCACTTACTTCGCGGCGATGGCGACCGACGCGCGCGTGGTCTCCCAATCGATGCGCAGCGTGCAGCCGCTTCCCGCCTTATCGTATGCGATAGTGAAATTTTCCAACGGCGAGGGCAGCTTGCTTACCTTCATGTCCACGCGCGCCAGTTCATCGCTCTCATATTTGTAAGGGATGCCCCATTCGCCTGTTTTCTTGTTGATGATCAGCGTCCATTTGTCCGCACCGGGAACGGTGAAGATGGTGTAGCTACCGGCAGGAATGGTCTTGCCGCCGACTACTACATCAGCGCCGGTGATAAATGTCGTCGCGTCATTTGCTCCCGTGCGCCAGACTTCGCCGAAGGGTACGAGGTCGCCATAGATCTTGCGGCCTTTCATGCGCGGGCTGGAATAATTTGTGTTGATGGTTTTGCCGCCGCCAAGATCGCACGCGGCTGACGCCGCCGGGCTCGGCCGACTCTTGTCCGTCTGCGCGAAAGCAGCTGTGGTGAACACCAAGGTTAGCAGTGTGGGAAGTATGATTCGTTTTCGCATGATCTCTCCTGTTGAGTTGTTCGCTGTGGACAAAAATCTTAGACGTGTGAGAAAACCATTTGTCAGCAGAGACCAATGATTATGCCCCATCGACGGCAGCGGTTACAATCGTCCGATGCCGGTATTCGATGAAAAACACGAAGAACTGGAACACTATGAAACCATGATGGGTGTCCCCCGCGGGCGCCTGGCGGTCACGATGGATACGATCACGGATGCCATGGCGCTGGTCGGTCAACACGGCGTTTACTGCCAGAGCCAACGCTGGCCGGGCAAGCCTGTCATGGATATCCAGATCATTATGAAGAGCCTGACCGACGCGAAGGAACTGATCCAGAGCGTGATGGAAGAGTTGAAGACCAGCCGCTGATCCGGGGTTAAAAATGTTTAGGAATTGAAGACCGATCCCAACTTTCCGAAGCGGTGACAAGGTGAGCAATATTATGCTCTAAGGCGTCACCATCACCATAACGATGCCGTGCGAAGCCACCTGTGCGGAAAACTTTCCATTAAACTTGCCCAGATCTTTATGCTGCCACAAATCATGCACCGAGGCGCTCACGTGATCGGGATAGCCGAGATCTTCCCATCTCGCAGTGACTTCCTGCTCCGCACTCCCCCGATTCAGCAGGACGACGGCGCGGCTGCCGTCTCGTAACGGCTTGGCCCACAGTTCCAGATCGCCATTTCTCCACACGCGTTCCCCTTCTCGCCCCAGCGGGTCCTGATCCACCGCGATTACTTCTTTGTTGGTTAGAATGTCACGGACCTCGGGCCGCATATTGCGGAGATCATTGCCGGCAATCAGCGGTGCCGCAAGAATCGCCCACAAGCTGAAGTGGGCGCGATACTCGGTGTCGCTCATGCCACCGTTGCCCACTTCCAGCATGTCAGGGTCATTCCAGTGCCCCGGTCCGGCATACGACTGCAACCCAACCTGCTGATCGAGGATTGCCAACATTCCATTCGAACAGCAACTTCCATCCGGCCATTTAGCCTGGCCAGCCCATTTGTCGCTGATATCCCCGGTGGTGCGCCACAAATTGCCGCCAACCTCTTTTCCCCAGAGCCACGGCTTGGCCGTACCCCATTCGCAGATGCTCAACACGATAGCGCGACCCGAAGCGTCAAGTGCGGCGCGCATGTTCGCGTAGGAAGCCTTCGCATCCTGCGTGGTGGTATTGCACCAATCGTATTTCAGATAGTCAACGCCCCATGCCGCGTACTGGATCGCATCCTGATATTCATGGCCGAGGCCGCCGGGCCGTCCCGCGCAGGTCTTCGAACCCGCATCAGAGTACACGCCAAACTTCAGTCCCAGGGAATGAATGTAATCGCCGACAGCCTTCATGCCATGCGGAAAACGTTGCGGATCGGCCACGATATTGCCACTCACGTCCCGGCTGACCTGCCAGCAATCGTCGACGTTTACATATTGATACCCCGCATCTTTCATGCCGGATTTGACCATCGCGTCGGCCATGCTCCTGATCATGTCTTCGCTGACGCTGCAGGCAAACTTGTTCCAGGAATTCCAGCCCATCGGCGGCGTGAGGGCAAGGTCCTTCGATACCCGGTTGTTTTCTTGCGCGCCTAGACAGGCGCACAGCAGCAGAACACTGGCCGACGCGATCAGAACCTGGTCACTCGTTCTCATGAAAGCGTTTTATCACCTCCTGGCGGCGTAAAACTCCGCCCTTCAGAGCGGAGATATAAGCCGTATACAGTGATCCTCTTGGTACGCTGCCGGCTAAACAACTTCCGGCAGATTGGCTATTCGTAGTTCAACTGGACCTGAAGCCTAAGCACATAAAAGGCTGCTGTGATGGGGTTAGTCCCCGTCTAAAAACCAGACGCGTGGGGTCGGTGCGACCCTTCAGGCGCTAACCTAAGGGTTGTATTCCTAAGCGTAGCCTGAGAATCTTCGCCCTTTAGGGCGGAGAGGTTCAAGCCAGGGTGTACTTTCCCCGCTCAATCACCTTTTGCGCGATCTGTTGCCGAAGTTCGATGGTGTTGAATGGTTCGTACTTGGCCAGTCGGCGGAGAATGGCAAGCTGAGTGCGTAGCATGTCGCCATCGGCGACTGCCGCGATCACCTTCTTCGCCGCGGACTCGATCTTCTCCATCGCTTGCGTTAAATAGACGCGCGTCATCGCGATCGGAACAGCGGCAGCGGCCTCGCCTTTTGTCTCGGCAATTTTTTGTGCGCGCAGCACCGCCGATTCCATAGCGTAGCTTTCAATGGTCATATCGGCGATGGCGCCCATGATTTCCTGCTGATCCTCAATCGCCTGCATATATTTCTGAGTGGCTGCTCCTGCGGCAAATAGGCCGAGCTTCTTCGCCTGGCTGACTACTTTTCGTTCTTGCGTCAGCAGTCCGTCGAGCTCTTCGCCGACAGCAGGCCCGGAGAGCACTTCATCCATCAACTTCTTGATCGCAGGCATCAGCGGCAGCTGCCCGCTCATCGCTCGCTTCAGCAGAAATCCCGTGATGATGAGCCGGTTAATTTCGTTGGTGCCCTCGAAGATGCGATTAATGCGTGCGTCGCGATAGGCACGTTCCGCGGGATACTCTTCCACGAAGCCGTAGCCTGCATATATCTGCAAAGTCTCGTCGACAATGTAGTCGACCATCTCCGAGCCCCAGACCTTGATGATCGAGCACTCCACTGCATATTCCTCGATCGCCTTGCGAGTTTCCTTCATCGCCTCCGTGCCGGACTTGTCAACTTCGCCGAGCGCAACATCCATCATGCCGACCGTGCGATACACAAGCGATTCGCCGACGTAGAGCAGCGTCGCCATGTTCGCCAGCTTTTCGCGCACCAAGCCGAAGTCGCCGATCGGCTTGCCAAAAGCCTTGCGCTGCTTCGCGTAGCTGATCGCGCTTTCCAGCGAGACGCGTCCACCACCCACGCACATTGCGCCGAGTTTGAATCGGCCGATGTTCAGAATATTGAAAGCAATCACGTGCCCTCTGCCGATGTCGCCCAGCAAATTCTCAGCCGGTACCTTGCAATCGTTCAGGATGATCGGACAGGTGGATGATCCGCGGATGCCCATCTTGTGCTCTTCGGCCCCGACCGAGAAGCCCGGGAACGTTCTCTCCACCAGGAACGCGCTGAACTTTTCACCATTGACCTTGGCGAAAACTGTAAACAGGTCGGCGAATCCGGCGTTGGTGATCCACATTTTTTCGCCGTTCAGGATGTAATGCTTGCCGTCGGAAGAAAGCTCGGCGCGAGCGCGGCAGTTCATGGCGTCGGATCCGGAAGTCGATTCCGAAAGCGCATACGCGCCAACCATCTCGCCAGTCGCCAGACGTGGCAAATATTGCTTCTTTTGCTCCTCTGTTCCGAAATAAACGATCGGCAGCAACCCGATGCCGCTATGCGCGCCCCAAGTCGTGGCAAAGCCGGCATACTTCGCGATGTGGTCGGCGATGACGGCGGAGGTAACCTTGTCCATCTCAAGGCCGCCATAGGCTTCGGGAATTTCGACGCCGCTCAGGCCAAGCTCGCCGGCTTTTTTCAGCAACTCCCGCGAAATCGCGAAATCCTTATGCTCGATTTTCTCCGCGTTGGGCAGGATCTCGTTGACGGCGAATTCTTCCGCCGTCTGGCCGATGAGATGGTGCTGTTCGGTGAAGTCTTCCGGAGTGAAAACCTCATCGGGGCGGCGGGATTCGAGCAAGAAGCTGCCGCCGGAGACTTTGGTGCTGGGAACAGTGGTGATTGTAGCCATGTCTTAATCCTCGAAATTAGCGACGCCGAGTGGGTAGAGAACCCGCAGAAAAGTACAACTCATTTTAATTGGGGCGGAGTGGGAATGATAGGCCTGAAACTATGATAGGCCTGAAACTGGGGCGCGTTACGGGTTCCTTATCCGAAACAGCCGGCTGGTCAGGGCTTCGGTGTTCGTCGACCAGCCAGCAACACGTGACGGCGATCAGTGGATGACCAACACTGCGATCTTACTTAGCGATGTTACTTAGCCAGCCGCCCGAATGCCCCATAGTCGAGGAAAGGAGCGCACCGCTTCGGTAAAGAACCGTTGCTCTCAGGGCGTGGGTGATGGGACTCTTATCACGATGCTGCGCGTCTGAAACCGCGCTGCGGGCTGGCAGGTGGAATAGCCGGCGGCGTGCGTGGCATCGGTGTGGGGACCGTCGCGAGCAACTTTGTAGGTGCGCATCTTAAGGCAGTGGCCATCGGCCTGCGGCTGCCAGTCCGCGTTGTTATGCAGCCAGTTGCGTGGCACGCTGAACTGACTTTGGCGCGGACCGTAATCGCCGAGGAGAATACGGTCCGGCGCATTTGGGTTAGCTCTACTCAGCAGGTTCGGAGAAAATGGATTCCTATTTGAGGCGCTCAATTGTGCGGGCGGGAGCGACTGAGCCACGTCCGGATTCTTTTCTGGCGAAGACTGGGCTGCCAGCCTGGCCACGCTCAAGGTGATCAGCAGTGATAAGGGTAAGAGACGGAAGATTGACATGGGGCTTCCTCCCTGCAACAGATTATAGCGCCATACCCAGAATTTCACGGTTAATTCAGATTTTCGAAGATCCCCGCCGCGCCCATGCCTCCGCCGACACACATGGTGACCATGCCATAACGTCCGTTGCGGCGCTTGAGTTCGTGGATGATGGCTGCTGTCAGCTTGGCTCCGGTGCAGCCCAGGGGATGTCCGAGAGCGATCGCGCCGCCGTTGGGATTTACTTTCGCTGGATCGAGGCCGGCTTCTTTGATCACGGCCAGGGACTGCGCGGCGAAAGCTTCGTTCAATTCGATCAGGTCGATGTCGGAGAGCTTCAGGCCGGCCATCTTCAAGGCTTTCGGAATCGCGAAGACGGGGCCGAGTCCCATTTCTTCGGGCTTATATCCGGCGGTCGCGAACGAAATGTAGCGGGCGAGGGGCTTGATGCCGAGAGCCTTCGCGCGCTCGGCGGACATTACGACCGCGGCCGCCGCGCCATCGGACATCTGCGAGGAATTTCCGGCGGTCACTGTGCCTTTGACGTGGAACGCGGGCTTCAGACCAAGCAGCGCTTCTAGCGAGGTGTCGGCGCGCGGGCCTTCGTCCATTTTGAAAACAAATTCCTGCCGCTTGGGCTTTGATCCATTCGGAGTCGTAAAGCTCACCGGCACGGTCACAACTTCCTCGTCGAACCGTCCTGCCTGAATCGCGGCCAACGCTTTCTGATGGCTGCGCAGGGAAAATTCGTCCGCCGCTTCGCGCGTGATGCCGAAGCGTTGGCCGACGCGTTCGGCGGTGAGCCCCATATTCAAATATGCATCAGGATAGTGATCGACCAGCCAGGGATTCGGCGAAACCTTGTGGCCGCCCATCGGGATCATTGACATCGATTCGGTGCCACCGGCAACGATTACCTCCGCACCACCGCTCATGATGCGCTCAGCGGCCATCGCGATTGACTGCAGTCCAGACGAACAGAAACGGTTTATTGTGAGTGCTGAGACTTCCACCGGGAGCCCCGCGCGCAATGAAGCGATGCGGGCCACATTCATCCCCTGCTCGGCCTCGGGCATGGCGCAGCCGAGGATGACGTCTTCGATCTCTTTAGGATCCAGTTGTGGCACACGCTCCAGTGCGCCTTTGATGGCGACCGCTGCCAGTTCATCGGGACGCGTGGCGCGAAGCGTGCCCTTGAATGCGCGTCCCACGGGCGTTCGGACGGAGGAGGCAATGATGACTTCGCGCATGATAACTCCAATCGGGGACTTACCTTTGTCTACCTCCATCTTAGATCGCAAAACCGGGATTGGCGATTCTTGATTCCGCGGCGAATAATGGAACCGGTCGAAAATAGCGGCTCGCCCCGTCTCAATTCGGGCTGTGCTGCGGAACCTTCACCGCCGACGATTGCGGGGCCGCCAGTTGCCGTTGTCCCTCTTGTTTGACCAGAACCGCCAGGAACCGTAGCTTGGCGATGAAAGCAGCCGAGATGAATCCCGAGGCGATGGCGCTGGCGTCGAAGACGCGCGCATGGATTTCGTCCACATGTATCGCATCCCGCGCGGCATCGTTCTTTGCGGTCGCGATTTCGATTTCCTGGCTGCTGACTCTGTTCTCGAAATTTACTGCCAGGGTAGTCATGGGAAGTCAAGTTCTGTAGCGCCGCTATGTCCTAGGTCTTCCAGGCCTGAACATACGCCGTTGCAAGTGTTTTCCACCGCCTGCTCATCGCTATTCGACCCGGACAGCGCCGCCTGAGGAAGGAGAGCGGGGGAGCTTACAATCATTGAAACTATCGTGAGCATCATGAAGTGAGGCAATCGTTTCTTCACTCTTCGAGTCTCTGCTTGGTTTCCGAACTTCGATTCCCGAACAAGTTTGGTCGCGCACGCAGAAAATGGTTTGCCGGGAGGAAGCGAAACGCAGCCCAGCAAAGCTGCCCTGACTACTTTCACTTGGCCGGAGCGTAGAAGTAATAATCCGCCGTGTAAGCGCTTTTCGTTTCGGTGTTGAGGTGGGCGGCGTCGCAGCCCTCAGCAGGCGGTTTCCCGCCGTGAGTGTGGACTCGCTGGATGGTTGTTACGCTGCTGAGTTGACCGGTCCCCGCGTGACTCGCAACATTCACCAGTAGCCAAGGAATCGAATCTGCATCCAGCGAATCGACGTGCGCTACGGCTTTCCCGGTGACCTCACTGCCATCTTTCAACTTCCATGAGGGACCGGCGGAATGTTGTCCGATCACTTTGTCTTTGCGGTCGTGCAGTTCCGCATCGGGCGCCTTGAGCGTCCAAGCGAATTTGCCGTCTGCTGCAGCCTGGCACGTGTAGATCTGAGAACCAGTGGCATGAGCGTACACGACGACTTCCAGTCCCGCCGGGACCTGAATCGCGTCCGGAACATCGGGCGCGGGTTCTCTCTGTGCGGGTGCTTGAGCTGTTGCGGCTGCAAACCCTAACATCAGGACGAAGCCAATCAGTCCGATCGCTGTGGCGAAGGATGGAACGAGTTTTTTCATCGAGACCAATTGTAGCGCTCCTGGGAAATGTACTCCGCAAAAACACACAATTCTTGCGAGTTTTGGAAGAAAGTCCGCCCGCCCTCTAGTTCCTCAGTGTCTTTCCCGTCTTCAACGTGTACTGGATCCTCTCCTGCGTTTTCTTCTCGCCGCACAATGATTTGAAGCCCTCACGCTCCAGATCGAGAATGTGCTGCTCGCTTACTAGCGTTCCCGGCGTGACATTGCCGCCACAGAGGACTTCGGCGATCTTGGCGCCCAGTTTCACTTCGTATTCAGTGATGAAATCGCCCTGCCGCATCATATGGACTCCCATCTTCAACGTCGCCAGAAGGTTCTCGCCGGGAGCCGGAATATCGGTCCGCGGCACCGGCGGTTCATATCCCGCGCGCAGAAGTTCGAGGCTGCGTGCCTTGGCATCGGAGAGCACACGCTCACGATTCATGGTGATACGGTCACTGTCTGACAAAAAGCCGAGAGCGCGGGCTTCGTGCGCGGAGGTGGCGACCTTGGCAGTCGCGATGGTTTCAAACGCGCGCTTCATCGCTTGCAACATCTCGATCGATCCTGCGAGTGCCTCGCCGGAGCCTTTCCCGCCGCGCGCCGTAGTTGCGCCGTCGATCGCACGCAGCAGCATTTCCTTGCAGCCGCCACCGCCGGGGAGCAGCCCGACGCCGACTTCCACTAATCCCATGTAAAGTTCCGCGTGAGGCTGGCGGGCCGCGGCGTGCAGCGAGATTTCCGTTCCGCCACCTAAGCACAGGCCGAACGGTGCCGACACAATTGGTTTGGGCGAGAACTTGATTGCCTGTGTCATACCCTGGAACTGGCGGATGGCGAGGTCGACATCGTCCCACTCGTCTTCCTGCACGCTCATCAGCAGGAGCATGAGGTTGGCACCTACGGAAAAATTTGTTGCGTCGTTGGTGATGACAAAAGCGTTGAAGTTATCGCCCGGCCCACCCGGTTTCAACGTTTGTAAGGTCAAGCTGATGATATCGGCACCGAGCGAGTTCATCTTGCTGTGGAACTCGATGCAGCCCACGCCGTCGCCGAGGTCAACCAATGATGCTCCGGAATTTTTCTTTACTACTCCGTTGGATTTTTTCGCGACCGTCACAGACCAGACACCGGACGGAACTAGCACTGGTTGCAAATTGTCAGTCGCCAGATCAAAGTAAACACGCCCGGACGTCGATTTCGGATCATCGGCGTACCAGGATTTCTGGTTCGCGCCCAGCAGTTTTTCGACGTTCGCAGCGACTGGCCTTCCCTCTCTCTTCATGCGGGCAACCGTGCTTTCTACGCCCGCGGCATTCCAAAGCTCGAATGGACCCAACTCCCAGTTGAATCCGAGACGCATCGCACGATCGATCTCAACTATCGAATCGGAGATCTCGGGTATACGGTTCGCAGAGTAAGTCCACAGATCAGACAACGCCGACCACAGGAACGTTCCTGCCTTGTCGCCTTTCTGCGGCCCACTGCCTTCGAGACCCAGCAGCATGCGCAGCCTCGCGCCCGTATCTTCGATGTTCTTCGCCATGTCGAGCGCGGCGAACTTCGGTTTTTGGCGCGGATGATATTCCAACGTCTTCCAATCGAGAGCTAGCCGCTCGTCTTCTTTCCCTGCGCCGCCTTTTGCTTTCTTGTAGAAGCCTCCTTTCGTTTTGTCGCCCAGCCATTTGCGCTCGATCATCTGCGAGAAGAAATCCGGCAGGCGCAGGTCGCTGCGTTCGTCGTGGACGTTCGCGGTCATATTGCCAACCACATGACCCAGAATGTCCAAGCCAACCAAGTCGATGGTGCGGAAGGTCGCTGACTTCGGCCAGCCCACAGCCTGTCCGGTCAGCGCGTCGACATCTTCGATGCTGAGGTCCATTTCCTGCATGAGGCGTATTACATTCAATACCGAAAATGTGCCGATCCGGTTGGCAATAAAGTTTGGAGTATCTTTCGCGAGCACCACACCTTTGCCGAGACGCACGTCGCAGAAGTCAGATACCAGATCGAGCAGAGCGCGGTCCGCTTCCGGCGTAGGAATGAGTTCCAGAAGGCGCATGTAGCGCGGCGGATTAAAAAAGTGCGTGCCGAACCAGCAGCGCCGGAAATCGTCAGAGAAGCCCTCAGCAATTTCTCCTACGGGCAGGCCGCTGGTGTTGGTGGTGACAATGGTCCCGGGCTTGCGGATGCCTTCGACCCTGTGAAGCAGCGCCCGCTTCAAGTCCAGATTCTCGACGACTGCCTCAATGATCCAGTCCACTTCCCCAAGTTTCGTTAAATCATCTTCGAAGTTCCCAACACTGACGAGGCGGGCAAGCGAAGAATCCATGAAGGCCGCAGGCTTTGATTTCTTCGCACCTTCGAGACCGGCAGCGGCAACTTTATTTCGCGCCGTCCATCCAGCCCCAGGGGCAACATCTTGCGGAACAATATCCAGCAGGTAGCTGGGAACTCCAGCATTGGCAAAGTGTGCGGCGATCCGCGCACCCATGGTTCCGGCACCCAGAACAGCAACTTTATTAATTCGTTTCATCATCTAGCCTCGAGAAAAAATTCCACCGCACAAGATAAGGTTCGCAGGCGACCGTCAATTTAAACTGATCAAACCGTGCAACATGGCGCTGGCGCTTCTTTTGCCGCCAACTTATGGGTCCGCCGACAAAAATTCAGCATGCGCGATTAGATACTCCAGTGCCTGCTGCGCCATTTGCTTTTCACCTTTGTAAGCCAGCATCTTTGGCGCATCTTCGAGAGGAATCCAGCGGGCGCGCGCTACTTCAATTCTCATCTTGGGTGAAATGTGGTTAATGCGGCCGGAGCGATAGCGCATCAGATAAAAGCTGACAATTTTAAATACACGCTGACCGTCGCCCCAACTTCGCGAATATACATATTTAATGTCGTCCAGCTTCGCGACCACCTCGCCGGTCACTCCAGTCTCCTCGTAAACCTCCCGGAGTGCCGTCTCCATCGGCTTCTCGCCCGGATCCACCAGCCCCTTCGGCAGGGCCAGAATCGCCTTAGGCCTCCGCAGGATAACGTTTGTCTGGTCCGTGGCGTCCCGGTCGGCATCGCCGGGCGGCTCGATGGCGGCCATCCACCAAGCTCCGTTCCGCCTCCGGATTACCACGCCTCCCGCCGATATCTCTCGTACCATTGCCTGTAACTTAGCAGAGACTCGTGGGTTAGTCACGACTTCGCTTGCGCTCCCCCTCTTCACATCCGCTAAAGGTAATACAGTCTCCTCCTGCCTTAAGTAATGGGAGATGGCACGATCGGGCTCTGCAGCTTAATACGCGTTTGTGGCATCTTAAACAGAGGAAGTTGAAGTGCGAGTTGAGCCCGTAAATGCCTGGTACGCCGGGCAGAGGGGTGGCGGTGAAGGGTTTTGAAAAGATCGTTCGATCCGTGCAGGCCCTCGGCCGCGAACTCTCACGTAAGGCTGCCGCGCCTGGGCTGCCAATACCTGCCATAGGTCTTGCTCTCGGCGGCGGGTTTGCCCGCGGCATGGCCCACATCGGAGTGCTGAAAGTCCTCGAAGAGGAACGGATCCCGGTCCGCATCGTTGCCGGCACTAGCGTCGGCGCCCTGATTGGGGCCGTGTACTGCAGCGGCCTCTCGCTCGAAGAACTCGAAAAAGTTGCGCACTCCTGCCGCTTCACTACCTTCGCGCGCTGGACCGTTTCCCGCTACGGTTTTGCCTCGAACGACCGTATGGTGTCGTTCCTCACACGCGTTTTGAAGGTGAAGACTTTCGAAGACTTGCGCATCCCTCTGGGCGTGACTGCAACCGACTTCAATACCGGCAAAGGCGTGGTTTTTCATTCTGGTTCAATCATCGATCCGGTGCGCGCCAGTTGCGCGTATCCGGGAATGTTTTTGCCGGTAAATATTCGCGGACGGTGGCTGGTCGATGGCATGCTCTCTTATCCCGTGCCCACGCATCCGCTGCGCGACATGGGCGCGGAGCGTGTGCTGGCTGTGCACTTGAAAGGGCAGTGGTCCAAAGATAGCGCGCCGCGGAATCTTTTTGACGTCATCGGGCAATCCTTCGCCATCGCGCAAGACATGATGGGCCATCTTTGGCGCGGCGCTGCCGATCTGGTGGTCGAACCCGATGTGGCCGGCTTCGGCTATGACGATTTCAAACGTGCCGGCGAACTGATTCGCGCCGGTGAAGTAGCGATGCGGCACGCGCTACCTGAAGTTCGCAAGTGGCTGGAAACGCCGGCAGAGACTCCTGTCGCCGCGAAAGCTCGCCCCGCGCTGCCCAGTCCGGCGCCCATGCCCGCGGACTGAAGAATCGTTCTCCGGTTAATCAAGCGGCGTTCTTGTGATCGCTATTCTCTTGGCCTTCTTGATTCTGATTTTTCTCAGCAGTGCCACCGCCTTTTTCCTCCTGAGCTTTGCTGGCCGCAGCCTGCTCCGTACCTTCGGGTTCTTTCTTGTTTTGCTTCGCGTCTGATCGGTCGTCGGCTGCGTTCGCTTCTTGGCTATTTTCCGCGGCCTTGGGAGGCTCCTTCTTGGCCTCCTGCTCAGCCCCCTTCATCGCGGAAGAAAGCAGATGATCCATCCTCACCCGGGCGGCGAGCCATCGAACGTTACTCGCATTTCCCGCTCGCTCCAGATACGGAGCGAGCTCTTCCTCATTGGTTATGCCTTTGCCTTTCAGCAACTGCGTGATGGCTGAACTCTGCGTCTCCAAAGCCTCAAGCGAGGTGAATAGCTCATGGAGCATCTCCCGCACAACGTTCTCATCCATATTGATCTCTCCTCGAAACCTATGCTTGGATGCAAGATGACCGGCAAGTGTAAGCGCGCTCACGGTCCAAGCTTATTGCGAATTACACCAGGCCGGTAGTGGGTGATCATTATTGATCAGACACGACTTATCGTTTCCTGAACAATCACACTAGAATCCCCAGCACCTTTACCTGGCACCTCGGATAGCGGCGAATGACTACAACCAAGAAAAAGCTCGATTTCAATCCCCACACCTTTCTTTCGACCATTGGAAAGGGAAGGGATATGTTGTCATTCGAAAAAAGGGACACGATCTTTTCTCAGGGCGATTCCACGGATGGCCTGTTTTTTATTCAGAAGGGGAAAGTACAACTCACGGTTGTGTCGGAAGCGGGGAAAGAAGCGACTCTCGGAATCTTGAGTGATGGCGATTTCTTTGGAGAGGGCGGTCTCGCCGGTCAGCTTCTTCGCATGTCGTCGGCAGTGGCCATGACGGATTGCGTCCTTCTACACGTCGACAGGAAAGCCATGATGAGTGCTTTAGGTCTGGAGCCGAAGCTGTCGGCACTGTTTCTCAGATGCCTGCTGAAGCGAAATATTCGCTATCAGGACGACCTGGTCGACCAACTCTTCAACTCCAGCGAAAAGCGACTGGCACGAGTGCTTCTCTTAATGGCGCAGTTCGGCAAAGAAGGTGTTTCGGAAATGTCAGTTCCGAGATTGAGTCAGGAGACGCTGGCGGAGATGGTCGGCACCACACGTTCCCGTGTCAGCTTTTTCATGAACCGATTCCGGAAGCTGGGATTTATCAACTATGACGTTGGCGACAATCTTCGCGTCCACAGTTCTCTTCTGAATGTTCTCCTTCATGATGACGACGGTGTGATCCCGGTTCCTGGCACCAAAGAACCAAACGCTCGCGCCAGAAACGCCGCCGAACCCCCGAGAACGCGTGGCGAACCGCGAGATAAAGATCGCGCCAAGACACCGGTTCTTGCCACTCCCGAACGCCGCCGGAACTGAAAACGGTCGTGGCATTGGCGCGTGTCGAAACGGTTGCATCGGAAAACAGCCTGCGGGATGGACGCAGACTCCTGCTGCTATGCAACCTCCTTTGGACCCTTAAGCAGAGTCTTCGGGATACGGCCAGTAGAACACTGCTAGATCGAGACCACTATTTCCTTTTGCGTCGGCCACGCGCGGGTGGCCGCGCGTCCATCGAAAGCACGGGGCATTGGTTGTTGGCCCGATGAGCATTCGATGGGATGGCGCTGTCTGGCAACAGGACATAGGATGAGATATATGTATATAACCACGAGAAAAGCCATAAGCGCTTTCTTGCGACCTTTCAGCATGCTTCTGCTGGCCCTGCTGGTCTTTCAGGGCTGCAACGGACTCAATCCCTTGTGCGGAAGTGCTCGGCCAGCGCCGGTTATTGGGTCTCTTTCCGCCAGCACGATTACGTTCGCTCAAGTGCAACAGGGCTTTCTGCTCACGGTGACCGGTAGCAACTTTGTTTCGTCATCTGTCGTGGTCATCAACGACACCACGCTAAGCACTCAGGTCATGAGCAGTCAGCAGTTACAGGTCACCATCACTACCACCTTGATCTCCGCTCCCGGAACAGCCAGCGTGACAGTCAATACTCCGAGCGGCAACTCGGGCAATTTGGGCTGTACCAGCGGTGGGACAAGCAGCGCCCTCGACTTGACGATTACTTAGCTTAGCGAGTAAGACCTTCCACCTTAATGCGGCCTTTGTCGAGGACCAGCGGTTCGTTGGGCTGATGACAGTCCCAGGACGTTTCGCCAACCATCCCTTTAGCCTCACCAGCTGCACGGCCTTCATTGACCTTTCCCTCATCCCACCCCTAACATGGCTACCCAGTGTCCACACTCTCCCAACCCGTGGGGCAGACGATTTCCCACTACCGCATCCTCCGCAAGATCGGGGGCGGGGGCATGGGCCTGGTCTACGAGGCGGAAGACCTGAAACTCGGTCGCCACGTCGCTCTGAAGTTCCTTCCCGACGAACTTCCCATGATGGTCAAGCTCTCAGCCGTTTCCGGCGGGAGGCCAAGGCTGCGTCTTCACTGAATCACCCAAACATCTGCACGATCCATGAGATTGACGAAGCGGATGGACGAAGCTTCATCGCCATGGAACTGCTTGAGGGGCAGACGCTCCGGCATTGGATCGCCGGAAAGCCACTGGAAATTGAAACCGTGCTCGATCTTGGCATCCAGATCGCCGACGCGCTCGACGCCGCGCACTTGAAAGGGATCGTCCACCGCGACGTCAAGCCGGCGAACATCTTCGTCACGAATCGAGGTCAAGCGAAGATGCTCGACTTCGGGCTGGCGAAGGTCCTTGCGCCGACCGTCGGAGGTGGAGCAGCAACGGCTGAGACCATCGACTTGGAGGAACATCTTACTAGTCCCGGAACGACGCTCGGTACGGTCGCGTACATGTCACCCGAGCAGGTTAAGGGAAGAGAGTTGGATCCACGTTCCGATCTGTTCTCTTGCGGAGCGGTGCTGTATGAGATGTGCACGGGAAAGTTGCCGTTCCGAGGGGACACTTCGGCCATGATCTTCAACGCCATTCTCGAACACGCACCCGTGCCGCCCAGCCGCATTAATCCTGACGTACCACTGCAGTTGCAAGAGGCCATCCACAAGACGCTGGAGAAAGATTGTGGCGTTCGCTGCCAGTCCGCTGCAGAGCTTAGAGCCGACCTGAAACGTATGAAGCGGATGATCGAATCGGCGCGTGCACACGCATACGGGGCGGCATCTTCGAGCAGTCTTGTTGAAAACAAGTCAATCTCGGTAGCGGTATTGCCGTTCGAAAATGTCGGCGCGCAGCCGGATCTCGAATACCTCAGCGACGGGATCACGGAAGTTATCATCTCCAGCCTCTCTCGCAAACAGGGTCTTAAAGTAATGGCGCGAAGCACTGTGTTTCACTACAAAGGGCGAATTGGAGATGCAGTCAGTATCGGTAAAGAACTAGGAGTGAGTTCGGTCGTTACGGGCAGAGCGCTTCAGCGCGGAAATATGATTCGGGTAGGAGTGGAACTGGTTGATGTCGGAGATGGCTGGCAGCTGTGGGGCGAACAGTATAGACGCAGCGTGGACGCAGCGTGGTGGCAGAAGAGAGACGATGTTGATCCGTCCCAAGCCCACTGAGGACTGGGGTAACCACCCGGTGGCCGTGGCTTTGCAGAAAAGGGGCTAACAGGTCCCAGGTACCGGTTGACTGCCATGCGCCGTGTACAAGGACGAACGTTGACATTGGCAAGAGATTAGCAGATGCAGATGTGTCTTCGACTGCGAATCCGATACGGCAAAGTGTGTATCGCACTACAGGTTTGGCTGTACAGCAGAATTTCCTTTTTACTGGCTCCAAATTCACTCCCGGCTCGCCCCAAACTGCCTATCTCACTCAAACTCCAGCTTCCGAAAGAATGGCACGGCGTTTGCTGATTCCTTTGTTGAGTACACATTCGTACGCACTTATGTTAAAAGCGACCAAGCTTATTTTGTGGTTTCGGCACGCTTCTTCGATCCGTTCTGGTTCACTAATGGACACCGCTTCAAAACCCGCCTGCTCTAGCACATGTTTGCGCACGTCTGCCAGCTCGGGATGGCGCGAAACTACGAGCACTGTTTTTTTGTCCACGGCCACGGACTCACCCTACCCTAAGGGTTCGCTTTGTTGGATACAGTACATTCCTTAAGAATGGCCACCATCACCAGCGCCGCAACCGTTGCGTCGGCGTTCAGGTGGTAAATCGGGCCTCTCGCTGATCGGCGTGGGAGCAAGAATTCTTCGTATCGGGCCCGAGATCCCAAGGTAGCGGTGACGGTGAAAAGCCTGGGGAAGAAACCGCCAGACCGCTGCATTCTCAATCACTTTCACTCGCTGGAACTCTTTCTGACTCATCGTCACCATCCTTGGAGGGTGACAGAGTCTCGTTGCAGTTATGGGGTGACATTATCTTAGAGCACTTACATCACCCCACCGCCGGTTTGACCCTCTGCACCGACTTCCTTACACTTGAGAGTGTTTCCGCCCGGCACGTCACTGAATCCGTGGAGGTTTTTCCTGAGTTTACGATTACGAGGCCTATGGTTGGCGGCCCTGTTGGGGCTGATGGGGTCTAGCTGCATTGGACAGGAGCGTTCCACTCCGATCCAGCTCGATAGCAGCGAGACGCTTTTTTCCGTGCTGACGGCGCTCAATTCCTGCGGCTATGACCAGGATCTGACTATCTCGGATGTTACGCGAAGCAACGTGCGGGCCGAGGTGCAGAGGATTCTGCAGGAATCTGAAGAAGCCGAGGCCGCGCGCACGGCGTTGTGCGAGTTTTATCAGAGCTACACCGCGGAGAGGAATACGAATCGCAGTTTGTCGCCGTATATTTCTTTGGCGTTGTACATGGACGGTCCTCCACATTTTGTGCCGCGACTGAAGGAAGAGGAGTTGCCGCCGGATGCGGCGGCGGTTGCGCCTTTCGGGGCGATCCTCGAACGCTTCTACGATAAGGTGCGATTGCACTCCATCTGGGAGCGGCACCGTAACGACTACGCTGCGGGAATGAACCGTTATCATGAGCCCCTGGCGAAGATGGTGTTCGACACTGAAATCTACTTGAAGCAACCGTCATCCCAGTATTTGGGACGGAGGTTCACGATTTATCTGGACTTCATGGGCTCGCCGAACGAAACAGATGCACGGAATTACGGAGCGGATTATTACGTGGTTGTCTTTCCAGCTCCGAACACGCCTTCCGGAGCGGCGCCCCGGGCGGCGCTGAAGATGGACCAGATTCGCCACACCTTCCTACATTATGAACTTGATCCGCTGGCGGCAAAGCATTACACCGCGATCAAGCGGCTGGAACCGCTGCTCCAGTCCGTGAAGCGGGCTCCTCTGGAGGAGAGCTTCAAGACTGACATTTCGTTGCTGGTAACGGAGTGCCTGGTGAGGGCCATCGAGATCCGAACGACTGGGAGCAAGCAAGCGGCGGAGGAGGCGATGCGGGCCCAGGCGGTGGATGACGCGGTGAAGCAAGGCTACATTCTTACGCGGACGTTTTACGACACGGTGGTGGCATTCGAAAAAGATCCGGCGGGCGTACGCGGAGCGTACAGTGGTTTTCTTGAGAATATAGATCTGAAGAAAGAAGAGAAGATGGCTGCGGAAGTACATTTTGCCAGCAAAAGTTCGCCCGAGTTAGTGCAGTTATCGCGTCCTGAGGAGCGGCGGATGCTGCTTTCGGCGGAGAAACGGCTGGCGGCGGGCGATCCCAAGGGCGCGCAGGAACTCGCGCAGCAGGCGCTGGATAAGAAGATTGGAGACCAGGGGCGGGCGCTGTTCATTCTGGCGGAAGTCGCGGTTGCCAACAAGAACAGGGATGGGGCGCAGGATAATTTTCAGAAGGCGATTGGAGCGTCGAAGGATCCGAAAGTGGTCGGGTGGTCGCACGTGTATCTGGGACGGATTCTGGATATGAAAGAAGACCGCGACGCGGCTATGCAAGAGTATCGCGAGGCGTTGAACAGCTCCGGACAGTTACCTGAGATCAAGGCGGCTGCGGAACGAGGTTTGCAACAAGCCTACGAACCTCCAGCCAAGGCGCAGTAGCACAGCAACAATGCGGAAGCCATTTAGAATGCGGAAACGAATGGCACCTGTGGAAGTGGAGTGAAGGCATGGCAGTTCAAGGAGAAAGCATGATGCGAACAGCAATCATCTTATGTGTAACGCTGGGGATTTCGGTGGGGACCTTCGGCCAGAACAAACCAGCGTCCCAGACTCCACCGGCGGGGCAAGCGGCAGCGCCTGCGGGAAAACGTCCACCGCAAGCCAAGACACAACCAGAATTTGACGCGTACAAGGCTGCCGTGGCCATAACCGATCCTGCAGCACAGGAGAAGGCGGCGGACGACTTTGCGACAAAGTTTCCAGACAGCGAGTTGCGGCCCTTACTGTACAAAGCCGTGTTGCATTCCTACCAACAGGCAAACAATGCCGACAAGATGATGGCTATGTCGCAGAAAGTTCTGAGCTTCGATCCCGACGATCCGGAAGCCCTGCTGGGCGTCGCGCAAGTGCTCGCGGAGCGCACGCACGATACTGACCTGGATAAGGATCAGCGCATCGCAGAAGCGAGGAAAGACGCACAGCGCGCGCTCGTAACTGTGGAGACAGATATTCCCAGCGCGGGTGCGCCGGCGGAGCAACTGAATGCGTTCAAGGCATTTCTACGCTCCGAGGCTTATGCGATTTTGGGAACCCTCGACTTCAATGCGAAGGCCTGGGCCGATGCGGAAGGAAATTTGAGAAAGTCGATTGATGCATTTCCGCAGCAGGTGGATCCGGTTGCAGTGTTCCGCTTGTCCGTGGCGTTGGATATGCAGAACAAGTATCCCGAGGCTTTGAAGTACGCCAATCAGGCCGTGGATTTGACCAAACCCGGCACTGGCGCCGGGGATGCGGCGCGCAAGGAGAAGGATCGTCTGATTCAGTTGATCGGTGGCATCAACGACACGCCGGCGAAATAGTATGCGAGTCCAACGCGCCGTCAATGACTTCGCAAACAATGATTGTGGCTTCGCAAACAATACGACGTTTCGCGCGGCTCGCTCAGAATCTTAGCGGCGCAAAAAAAGAAGCGCTTGCGTAGGATGACATTCCAGCTGGATTAACGCGCGCAGTCCAATCATGAAAGAACGGGAAATCGCCGCGCTGGAAACCGCATTGCGCTACCGCTTTCACCGGCATGGAGTGATCGAGCAGGCGATTACGCACAGCTCGCAGGCGCGCGAGCAAGAGTCGCAGCAAGCGGGCGAGAATAAATACCGAGTCAACGATAATGAACAGTTAGAGTTTCTGGGCGACGCAATACTGGCACTGGTCACGAGCGAAGAATTATTCCAGCGGTTTCCGCAGTTTCGCGAGGGGGAACTCTCGAAGCTGCGCGCTCATCTCGTGAGTGAGCGGCACTTGATCCAGGTGGCGCAACAATTGGAGCTCGGACATTATCTCCGCCTGGGGCGAGGTGAAGAGAAGAGCGGCGGCCGAAGCAAGACGGCGCTTCTGGTGGACGCTCTGGAAGCCATTCTGGCAGCCATTTACCTCGACGGAGGAATGCTGCCGGTCCGCGAATTTATCGTGCGCGAGATTCTGGCGCCTGAACTCGAGCGCATGGATCGTGAAGGCGGCACGCTGCCGATGACCGATTTCAAGTCCGCCCTGCAAGAAACTTTGCAGGGATTGGGAATGGCGCAACCTTCTTATGTGCTGGTGGAGGAAGCGGGACCGGAACACCGGAAGACGTTTACGGTGGAAGTGCGTTTGAACCCGACGAAAGGCGATGGCGGCGCGGAATTTGTTGGACGCGCGCAAGGTTCGACCAAGAAGACGGCGGAGCAGGATGCGGCGCGGCAGTTATTGACATATCTGGCTTCACGGCCGCAATCGGCGGGCTCCAAACTGGCGCGCGGATCGCGGTCCGCGGAGCCACACTAGAGTGGCGGGCAGCGTGGACTCAATGAATTCCCCGAGTGATCATTTATCGAATGGGCAGGTATCCGTCGATCATCTGCCCAGCGATCCGTTGTTGAACCGTCCGTTGTCGAGCGCCCCATTGTCGAGCGACAGGCCGGCGGCAGATCGGAGAGCGGCGTGGACGGTGGGCTCGGGCCTCAGCGGTTCTGTACAGTCCCTGCTGGGAACGGTGGTGATCGCGGTTTTTGTGATCACATTTATCGTGCAGGCATTTCAGATTCCTTCTCCGTCGATGGAGAATACGCTGCTGGTGGGCGATTATCTGCTGGTTAATAAATTGTGTTACGGCGGAGGCGGTGTAGCCGACCTGCTTATGCCTTACCGCCGGGTGCACCGTGGTGACATCGTGGTATTCCATTATCCGGTGAATCCGGCGCAGCATTTTGTGAAGCGGGTGATTGGCGTGCCGGGGGACCGGGTACGGCTGATCAACAAGCAGGTGTTCGTGAACGGAGTGCTGCTGAAAGAGCCTTATGCGCACTTCAGCCGGCCTTCCAATGATTCGTTCCGGGATAGTTTTCCCCGGCTGGATGTGGCGGCGGGCGAGACTCCGGAATGGTGGGTGCAGCTTCGAAAATTAGTAGAGGATGGACAGCTCATTGTTCCCCAGGGACATTATTTTGTGATGGGGGACAATCGGGACGATAGTTACGACAGCCGCTATTGGGGGTTTGTGCCGCAAGCCAATATTATTGGGCGGCCGCTGCTGATTTACTGGTCGATACAGGAAGGCGATGGCGAGATCACTGTACCAACTTCCGTCGCTGGCAAGCTGGCGCACTTTGTTTACGCCGTGGCTCATCTGTTCCAGATCACGCGCTGGAACCGGACGCTGCGCCTGGTGAATTAAAGTTTCTGCAGATAAGATAGCTTTGCAACCCAAGATGGGATGGATTGATCACGGTGGCGAAAAAGGATAACAAAGCAAAGAACGAACTCGAAGAGAAACCACGGGAGACGACCGTGGAATTTCTATCGTCACTGGCCGCAGTTCTGGTGACAGGATTGTTCATCATCACTTTTGTGGTGCAGGCGTTCGAGATCCCGTCCAGTTCGATGGAGAAGACCCTACTGATCGGCGACCACGTTTTCGTGAACCGCATTCAGTTCGCGCCGCGAACACCGTGGGTGGGACCAATGCTGCCCTATCGCCAGGTGAGACGTGGCGATATCGTCGTATTTCTGGCGCCCTGTGAGCCGGGATTGTATGTGGTCAAACGGATCATCGGCGTCCCCGGCGACCGCATTCACCTGCGCAATGGCGTGGTCTATCGCAACGGCGAAGCCTTGCAAGAACCTTACGTGATTCACTCGCAGGATGCAGCGGCGTTTCCCAATCCCTATCGCGACAATTTTCCCGCCGTGCCGCCCTCGGAGAGCTCTAACGTCTATCCGTGCTGGGAGCCGGAACTTCCTATGCACATCCAGGGCGACGACCTGGTGGTGGCGCCGGGGCGTTATTTCGGAATGGGAGACAATCGCGATGTGAGCCTCGACAGCCGCTACTGGGGCTTCATTCCGCAGGAAAATATTATTGGGCGTCCTATGTTTATTTACTGGTCGTTTGAGACGCCGAGCGATCAGTATCGCAAGACCGATTTTGGGGACCGAATTGGATTTCTGGCGCATGTGGTGTTGCACTTTTTTGACGAGACTCGGTGGCGGCGAACCCTGCGAGTGGTGAAGTGACGCGTCTTTCCTCCCGGCGGCGGATTGCGGCCGCGGCCGTTGCCATTCTGCTGATTTTGTTTCTTTTGCGTCCGGGTGTTTCCCGCCTGAAGTCGCGCATTGCGAATTCCCTCAGCCGGGCGGTGGCACGTCCGGTGGAGATCGGATCCGTGCATCTTCGTTTCCTGCCGCAGCCCGGGTTCGATCTTGAGAATCTGGTTATCAACGAAGACCCCGCATTTGGTGCAGAGCCCATGCTGCGCGCGCCGGAGGTTACAGCCCTGGTTCGGTTGACGTCGCTGGTGCGCGGCCGGCTGGATATTTCCCGGCTGGAACTGACTGAGCCAAGTTTGAACCTGGTGCGTAGAGAAGATGGACGCTGGAACTGGGAGGCTCTCCTGGAACGCACGGCGCGAACGCCTCTGGCACCTACAGCAAAATCGAAGCGGGAGGCGCGTCCCGGGTTTCCCTACATTGAGGCTAGCTCCGGCAGAATCAATTTTAAAGCCGGACCTGAGAAAAAACCGTATGCATTGTTGAATGCGGACTTTGCCTTGTGGCAGGAATCAGAGAATGCCTGGGGGGTAAGGTTGAAAGCCGAACCGCTGCGCACTGATATGAGCTTGAGCGACACCGGTCTGTTGCGAATGACCGGAACATGGCAGCGGGCCGGGAGCCTGCGCGAGACTCCACTGCGGTTCAACGTGAGTTGGGAGCGCGTGCAACTGGGACAACTGAGCAAACTGGTGTTAGGCCGCGACAAAGGCTGGCGCGGAGAAATTCTGATCGACGCGATTCTAAGCGGTACTCCGGGTACGATGCAGATCGCGTCGGATATGGCGATCCGTAATTTCCATCGCTATGACATCTCCACCAGCGACGGATTGCGGCTGGCGGCGCATTGTGACGGTAAGTACAGTTCAGCGGAAAACATGATGCGCGAGATTTTCTGCAGCAGTCCTGTGGGCAACGGGACGATCATTCTGCACGGTGATGCAGGACCGCTCGGAATGCACCAGGTGGACTTGGCATTGAATGTGGAAAACGTACCCGCGAATGCTCTGGCGCAACTGGCACGACGCGCCAAGAAAAATCTGCCGGCGGATCTTGTAGCCACTGGAAGTGTGCAGGGTAATTTCAGACTCAAAGAACAGAAGGGCGCGACAGGCGGCCCGGAGTTTCAGGGGCGCGGCGAAATTGCGAATCTTCGGCTGCAGTCGGCGAGCAGCAAAGAGGAACTGGCTCCGGGCAGCGTGCCATTCGTGCTGAGCTCAGACAGCAGCGACCATGATCCATGGCGGACTGCGGCTATTCGGCAGAGACAGCTGGGTGCTGCGGCACTTCCATTTCCGGGTGAACTGCATATT
>DATNKA010000286.1:0-13324 GCA_035603655.1 Candidatus Acidiferrales bacterium
GCCGAACAGACGCAACACCAGGCCGCCGGAGCTGCGCATAAAGAAAAGCAGAGGCCGGGCAAGTGTAAGAAAGGCCTCCATGGGCGCGGCAACGGCGAGGGCAATCTGTTCGGCGCGCTGCAGGGCGAGGGTCTTGGGAACGAGTTCGCCGAGCAGCACGTGCAGGTAAGTGATCAGACTGAAAGCGATCACGATGGCGATGCCATGGGCGTAGACCGCCGCGTGCGGAACTTCATGCACGAAACGGAGAGCTTCCACCAGGCGGGCCACCATGGGTTCGCCGATCCAGCCTAGAGTCAGGCTGACCATGGTGATGCCCAGTTGCACGCCGTTCACGACTTCGTCGAGATGCTGATGAAGGCGTTGGACCATGCGGGCGCCGATGCGTCCGGATTGGATCAGCTGTTGAATGCGGGTATCGCGAACGCTGACCAGGGAGAACTCGGCAGCCGCGAAAAACGCATTCGCCGCCACCAGGAGAAGAATCAGAAGCACCCGGAGCAGCACAAAGGCGATCATGGATGGGTAATTCTAGCATTCGAAAGGGCCTGAAAAGAGCACTACCCGTGTTGAGCTGGCGGCTTCAACCCAGAGGACACCGGGGAATACCGAGTGAGCTTTTGGGCTCGTCTGGCTAACCTTTTTTCGATTGGGACGGTCTAACTGGCAAGTAGCAAGTCCTTTAGATCGTTGCGCGAAATCTCTGGAACTAAGACATCTCAGGCTGCGTATAACACTAATGAGAGCGGCACGGCTCTATTCCCAGCAAGTCTTCAGGAGGCGTTTGTGAACGGGAACGGAAACAACAAGAAGAAGCGTCGCAGACTATTCATCTATGGCGGGATCGGGCTGGGGATTGTCCTGCTGATTGCGGTCGGCGTATTCGCGGCCACGCGTGGTGGAACCAAGATTGATCCGTCGAAACTGGCGAAGGTGGAAAAAGGTGACCTGGCTAAGAGTGTAGTGGCAACCGGCAAGGTCACCCCCATCACTAAGGTCGAAGTGAAGTCAAAGGCCAGCGGCATCGTCAAGAAATTGCTGGTGGAATACGGAGACCGGGTCAAGAAGGGCCAATTGTTGGCGCAACTCGACAAGGTGGAGATCGAAGCGCAGGTTGCGCAGTCGCGGGCCGCATTGGATGCAGCCGAGGCCAATCTGAACAGTTCGCAGGCGGACTATGAGCGCTCCAAAGTGGACGCGGAAGGGCCCGACGTGCCGTTGCTGAAGCGCGCCTACGACCGGGCGGTGGGTATGGCCAAGGATGGAGTGGTCTCGGCATCCGCACTCGACGATGCCGAGAAGAATTATGAATTGGCACTCAATAAGCAGAATGTTTCCAAGGCGCAGATGATCGTGCTGAAGGCGAAGATCGCGCAGTCCCGAGCACAGGTGGCCGAAGATCAAGCCAATCTCAAGCAGTTGGAAGAGCAGCTGAGCTATACCGACATTGTGTCTCCGATCGATGGCATTGTTCTCTCGCGTGATGTGGAGATGGGCGACGCGGTGAGCTCGATCCTGGTGCTGGGATCTTCGGCCACGCTGGTGATGACCCTCGGCGACACAAGCGAAGTCTACGTGAAAGGCAAGGTGGACGAAAGCGACATTGGCAAGGTGTACCTGGGCCAACCTGCACGCATCAAGGTGGAATCGTTCAAGGACAAGACTTTTACCGGCAAGGTGACCAAGATTTCTCCGATGGGTGTGGAGAAGGATAACGTCACCACGTTTGAGGTGCGGGTTTCGATACAGAATCCGGGTGGTGAACTCAAAGCTGAGATGACAGCCAACGCGGAAATTATTCTTGAAGAGCACAAAAGCGTCCTGCAGATTCCGGAAGGCGCTATTCTCTACGACAAGGATAAAAAGGCTTCGGTCGAAATTCCCGATCCCAAGGGCAAGGAAGGCAAGGACAAAGTTGCGGTTAACATCGGAATCTCGAACGGCGCGAAGACCGAAGTCCTTAGCGGGCTGAAAGAGGGCGACCAGGTGGTGCTGCAGTAGGTCGGGCTCGGGCTTGGGCTTTTGACTGCTTCTACATTTAGGAGTGATGCGACATGAATGGAAGACAAAATTTCTGCAGTGCGCCTATGGGTCGATCGCGCTTTTCATTCCCGGCGATTGCGCTGGGGGCGCTGTTTATTTCCACCGCGGCGTTCGCTTCCACCCCGCAGGGCACGTTCGACAGGACCTTCGCTGTCAGTGGGCCGGTGGATTTGGAAGTGCAAACTCGGTCGGGCAACGTCACGGTTCGCAGCGGCGCGGCAGGATCGGTTGCCATTCACGGCAAAATATTTGTTGGAGACCATTGGCTGTTCGGAAATCGGCACGCCGATGTTTCAGACATAGAACAGAATCCTCCACTGCGGCAGGAAGCGAACAGTATCCGCATCGATTATGTTAATGCTCGTGACATTTCGGTGGACTATGAAATTACCGTGCCCGCGGAAACTACGATCCGCAGCCACAGCGGCTCCGGCGATCAGACGATTGAAGGAACTCGCGGCAATATCGATCTGCAAACCGGTTCCGGAGACGTGAGATTGCGGAGGCTGACCGGGGAGATTCGTCTGCAGACTGGGTCGGGCGATGTGCGGGCTCTCGCGATTGCAGGCCCGGTGCGCGGAGGCGCGGGCAGCGGCAACATCGAGGTGGAAGAAGAGGGAGCTGGTGATGTCGATCTGCATACCGGATCCGGCAACGTTTCGGTTCGCGGGATGCAAGGGACTCTTCGCGCCGAAGCGGGTAGCGGAGACATTTCGGCCGAAGGCACTCAGACCGGAACCTGGGAGATCCGCACCGGATCGGGGAATGTGCACGTCCGTTTGCCGGCGAATGCGGCGTTTGACGCCAACCTTTCCACCAGTTCCGGAACCCTTGACGTTGGACCAGCGATCACCATGACAGTGCAGGGACGGGTGCAAGAGGCGCGCAAACAGATCATGGGGAAAGTGCACGGCGGCGGGCCTTTGCTCACGGTGCGCACCGGCTCGGGCGACATTCACATTGAGTAGCAGGCAGTAAATCGAGTGCTCAGCGACTTTTACCGGATAACCGCGACGGACGAGTTGCTCACCTATTACCTCCGTGCCTTGACGTTCGGACGGCTACGAATTAACGTCGAGGTTTTGGGAGTGCTCTGTCTTCCAACCGCGAGGAAATCTTGGCGCAACGTCCTGTCATCACTCTGACCACCGACTTCGGCAGCAATGATCATTTTGTAGGCGTAATGAAAGGCGTGATCCTGGATATAATTCCGGAGGCGCAGATTGTAGATATCTGCCACTCGGTGCAGGCTTTCGACGTGCTGGATGGCGCGCTCACCATTTCTCAGGCCTATTCCTATTTCCCCACTCGGACCGTACACATTGTGGTCGTGGATCCTGGCGTAGGCACGGCGCGGCGGCCGATCTTAGCCTCAAGCGACAAATATCATTTCGTTGCGCCTGATAATGGCGTGCTTTCGATGGTCTATGCGCGCGAGAGCCGAATGCACGTGCGGCACATCACTTCCGATCATTATTTTCTGCAGCCGGTCAGCAATACCTTCCATGGGCGCGACATTTTTGCTCCGGTAGCCGCGTACCTGGCCAAAGAGGTTGATTCGCTCAAATTTGGAGAAGAGGTTCAGGAGTACGTGCGTTTTTCCGCCCCGAAACCGAAGGCCGTGGACGAGAACAGGCTTCGCGGTGTGGTGCTCAAGGTTGACCGTTTTGGAAATCTTATTACTAACATCACGCCGCAAGATGCTCCCATGCTTTTCCAAGCAGGAGCCAGTGGATTCAAGATTGTCGCTGGCAGCCGCGAGATCACTGAACTCCGCAATGCCTATGCCGAGGGCGCTCCGGGAGAGGTGATCGGAATTCTCGGCAGCATGGGTTTTCTGGAAATCGCCACCAATCGCGGCGCGGCGACGCAGTTAACGGGCATCGGCAAGGGATCTGAAGTCAGCATCATTCTGGGTGAAACTGCAGCTGCTGGCAAAGGGGCGTAGCCGGTTCCTACGGATTCTTTGGTTTGGGATGGGCGTAGCGCTCCATCTCGCCCGTCCACTTGAGAAAACGCCACAGACTTTTACGCTCCCGCCACATAAATTCCCAAAATTCCAGAAAGCCGATCTGCGTCATCTTGACTCCGCAATAGGTTTCGATGCGCCACAGCAGATATGGACTTCGCCACGGTGCCAGCCGATGGCCTTTGGTGGCATTCCACAGGAAGCGCAGTGAATGGCGCATGGCAACATCATAACCATAGAACGCATGTTTAGAACGCATCTTTCTGCCAGGCGCATCTCATCAGCCCTTCAATGAAACGTGACGTATCTGTCATTCCGAGCAAGGCCAGGGACCTTGGTGTTCGCTCGCACCGGCAAGTGGTGCGCTGCGAGCAGAAACCAGTCCCTGGCGTTGCTTGGAGGACAGTGCGTATGGCGGTACCAGCAATTGCCGCCAGTCGTTCCGTGATAAAATCCTGTCTCCGCCAGAAAACTCTCTGCTATGTCCGACGCAAATAGCCGCCAACACGCCGAAGACCACTACTATGCCGCGCTCGATTTGATGGCGGATGGGAAGATGGAAGAGGCTGTCGTGGCTTATCGGGAATCCCTGGTCGTCGACCCGGCTTTCACTGAGGCCATGCACGGACTTGCGCGCGCTCTGCAGGATCTGCAGCGCTACGACGAGGCGATCGAAGTGGCGCAGAAGATTACGGAGTTGGATCCCGATGATGTACTTGCCCACACCAGTTTGTCGGTGCTCTATCAGAAAAAAGGAATGATTCCGGAAGCTGAAGCCGAAGGAGCTAAGGCGCGAGTTCTAGGTTGGAAGCAGCAGTTGAAGAAAACGTAGCGGCTGTCAGCTCTCAACAAATCATTCGGCAAACGACACGGCCTGCACCTC
Organism: Candidatus Acidiferrales bacterium; assembly: GCA_035603655.1. Classification (GTDB taxonomy): domain Bacteria; phylum Acidobacteriota; class Terriglobia; order Terriglobales; family Acidobacteriaceae; genus Sulfotelmatobacter. The sequence goes on from DATNKA010000286.1 coordinate 4,896, forward strand.
GAATCTGGCTGACCGCGCTACAGCTCGTACTTCTTCATCAAATGACGGAACGAGCGGTAGGAGATGCTGAGTAGATCGGCGGCCTTGGTCTGCACGCCGTGGGAGCGGTCCAGAGCTGCCTGCAGGAGCGTGCGCTCGATGTTTGCGACGTAACCTTCCATGCCAATGCCTTGGGGAAGAACCGCGCCCGGCGCGACGTCCGACATTGCTGCAGAAACTCCTGCCGCGGCGGCGCGGGCTTTGGGCCGTTCTGCCGGCAACTCTACATGCAGTTCGTCGGTCATCTCCAGAGCCACCGCGCGTTCAACCGTGTTCTCCAATTGGCGGACATTGCCGGGCCACTCGTAATCACACAGGGCGTCGAGCGAATCTTTGTTCATGCGCAGGATGCTGCGGTTGGCGGCGGCCGCATATTTCTTGAGGAAATGATTTGCCAACAAGGGAATGTCTTCGCGGCGCTCGCGCAGGTCTGGTACACGGATGGGAATTACGCTGAGGCGATAATAAAGATCTTCGCGGAAAAGATTTTCGGCCACCGCCTTGTCGAGATCACGATTGGTGGCTGCAATAACCCGCACATCGATGGAGATCTCGCTGGTGCCTCCCACCGGTCGCACCGAACGCTCCTGCAAGACACGGAGCAGTTTCACCTGCATGGCCAAGGTCATCTCACTGATCTCATCGAGGAAGATGGTGCCGCCGCCGGCCACTTCAAACAGTCCGCGCTTGTTCTGGTTCGCTCCGGTAAAAGCTCCCTTCAAGTATCCGAAGAGTTCGCTTTCCAATAAAGTTTCCGGAAAGGCGCCGCAGTTTACCGAGACGAAGGGGTCGGTGGCGCGGGGGGAGCAGATATGAACAGCGCGGGCTACAAGCTCCTTACCGGTGCCACTTTCCCCGTGGATCAGGACGGTGCTCGCAGTGGAAGCGACGGTACGCACCGTGTGTTTCAACTTCTCCATTGCCGGACTGGAGCCGATGATATTGTCGAGCGAGTTATGAGAAGCGGCATCGCGGCGCAGTGCAAAGTTCTGTTTGCTCAGAACAAGTTTCTCCAGTATTCGGTTGATCGCCAGCTTGATTTCGTCGACCAACCCAGGGCTCTTGCGAATGTAATCCGACGCTCCTCCCGCCTTTACCGCTTCCACGGCGGCCTCATAGTCATCCACGGCGGTTATAAGAATTACCGGAGAATCGGGCGAAACCCGGTGCGCATGGCGCAGGACTTCGATGCCGTCAATATTCGGCATCTTGATATCGGTAATGATGAGATCGTAAAGAGCGCCGTCGATCTTATTCTTGGCAGCCTGCCCGGATTGCACAGTCTCGACGCGGTGTCCGTCGCGGCGGAGGGCAATGTCGAGCATTTCGCAGATGGAGCGCTCGTCGTCGCAGACCAGGATATTAGCCACGCGACCTCCCTTCGGCCACAGCAGTTGCCAGTTTCGCGGGCGCAGCCGGAGGAGCGAGACTGCTGATCGATGGCGAGCTGTTCATGTGCCGTTCAAAGTCACCCCGACGCAGCCTCAGCACGAAAGTAGTTCCCTGCTCGGGCTTCGATCGTGCCCACACTCTGCCTTCATGGGCCTGCACGATCTGGTAAACCACCGCCAAGCCAAGACCTGTGCCGCCTTCGAAGTTGGACTGGAAGGGTTCAAAGATCTTTTCCGTCTGCTGCGGAGTCATTCCTGTTCCAGTGTCGGCAAAGCTGACTTGCCAGTCGTCTTTCAGGCGTTCGATAGCCACTTTCAGAGTGCCACCGTTACGCATGGCGCGAACTGCGTTCTCCCCGAAATTCCAGAAAACCTGTTTGATCTTGTCGCCGTCAGCGAGCGTCCAGGCTTCGCGCACATCGAACCGGCTTTCGATCAGGATGCCGGTATTTTCCGCGGTCATGCGATGGCGCATCAAGGTAAGCGTGTCCTCAAGCAGTGGCACCAGGTCGGTCTTTTCGAAGCGATACTGCTTGCCTCGGGAGTACGCCAGGAAATCAGTGATGATGCCGTTCAGTCGTTGCGATTCCCGGGTCACGATGTCGAGCAACTGCCGGTGCTCCGCGTTCATCTCGGGTATACCGGAGAGCATGCTGACCGAGCCGGCGATTGAGGTAAGCGGATTGCGGATCTCGTGAGCGATAGCCGCCGCCAGCCGGCCCACAGCCGCCAGCCGGTCCTGCAGACGGACCTCACGCTCGAGGCGCCGGATTTCAGTGAGGTCATCCAACGCGTAGACATAGCCAAGAGGACCGCGATCCGGAACATTCAAGCTGGCTACGCGCACCCGCACAGTTTTGCGGAATGCAGTAGCGGTGTCAAAACGAACTTCGGCATGCATTTGCTGCGATTCGGCATCGGGCAGCGCGTCCAGGAAGACTTTATTGACTGGCATCCCCAGCAGCTGGTCCGGCGTACACTCCAGAAGCTTCTGTGCGGCACTGTTCACCAGAGTGATTCGGCCGTCGAGACCAGTAGTAATTAAGCCGCTGCTGATCGACTGAATGATGTTCTCATGCAGAATCTGGAGGTTCTCCAAAGCACCGCTGGCATTTCTTAACTGCACCCGCGCCTGGCGCAACTTGGTAGTCAAAAGACCAGCCAGGTAGGCGATTGCAACGTAGGCAAACAGGTTTACGAAAATAATTGCCTGCAGCGTTTTCAGTTCGGGATGAGTCGTACAGTAGGACTTCACCAGGCCGTAGTAGTTGAGTTCGAGAACCGTTCCGTAAAGAATGAAGGCGAGTGCGGCGACGAGATGTGCCCACACCCGCGGGAGCAGGATACCGGCCACGATAATGACGAGAGGGTAGAGGAAATTCAGCGAACTATCCCAGCCCCCGGTTTCGTGCACGACGAGACTGACCAGGGCCAAGTCGGTAAGCACTTGTAACGAGGCTTGCAGACGATGCTCCTGCCAGAAGGAGAGCAGTACGGTGTAAAAAATCGACAGGGCAAACCACAAGAGGATGGTGCTGACGAAGAGCCGTACCGGCAGCGGTGCTGGCGTAAGGTGCGCCACCGCCAATTGGATGGCCAGCAGGAAGGTCAGGATCAGGATTCGTACTTTGACCAGCCAGGCCAGCCAATTCCGCTCGTCGAACGTCGATTGCATTATTGAGGTTCCGATGATCTGACGAAAAGTCCGGCTCGAGAGATTAATTCCACCGATCCGAATCCTCACCCGCAAGGAAGCGGCAGGTGTTCACCATAATTGGGAGGCTGTTCTGATACAGCGGCCTCCCAATCGGATACTTCTTTAGCCCGCCAGTTTGGCGATCATGGCGAATAACGGCATATAGAGCGAAATCACAATGCCGCCGACCGTCACGCCGAGTACTCCGATGATCGCCGGCTCCATCATAGCCAACATGTCCTTGGTGGCCGCATCCACTTCTTCTTCGTAGAAGTCAGCGATCTTCTGCAGCATGTTGTCCATGGCGCCCGTCGCTTCGCCGACACCGATCATCTGCGTTACCATGTTAGGAAACACGCCGCATTCCCGGAGAGGATCGACGATGGTACGGCCCTCTTCGATGGCCTTCCGCACTTTCATCAGTGCTTCTTCCAAGACTGCATTGCCGGAGGTCCTGGCGGTAATTGCCAATCCTGCCAGGATGGGAACACCCGAAGTAATCAGGGTCCCCAAGGTGCGGGTGAAGCGGCCCACCGCGATCTTGCGTAAAAGACTTCCCATGATCGGTAGCTTCAGCAGCATCTTGTCGAAATAGTAGCGTCCTCGCGGGTGCTTACGAATTTGCTTGGTGCCAAAAACCAACCCGACCACACCTGCGATCATGACCCACCAGAAAGTTTGCACGAACCCGCTGAGGCCCATCACGATACGGGTAGGAAGCGGCAGCGAAACACCCAGTCCCGCGAAAAGATTGGAAAAAATGGGCACCACCCACTTGAGTAGGGCACCGACGATGAGCGTCGCCAGGCTGATGACGGAGACGGGATAGATTAGCGCCGATTTCACGGCGGATTTCAGGCGAACAGCCTTCTCCACGTAGATGGCCAAGCGCTGCAGAATGACGTCCAAGATACCGCCGGTTTCACCCGCTTCAATCATGTTGGTGGTGAGATCGTCGAACACGGCGGGGTACTGGCGCATGGCATTTGCCAGCGTTGCGCCGCCTTCCACCGTGGTGCGAACTCCGGTCAGCGTCTTCTGAAAGACCTGGCTCTCCTGATTGGCAGCCAGAATCTCCAGACACTGCACCAAGGGCAATCCAGCGTCGATCATGACGGAGAACTGGCGGAAGAAAATTGCGATCTCCTTAACCTTGACCTTGCCCGAACCGAATGTGGGCATCGAAAACTCTTTGCCCTTTTCCCTGATCGCGCCGGGCGTGATCCGCTCGCGTCGCAACAGTTGTCCCAGTGCCTGCTTGCTGGGGGCGTTCCGTTCTCCGGAAACCTTCTGTCCGGAGGCGTCTTTGCCGGAAAATGTGAAAACTGGCATGGTATTAATCTCTCCTCAACTCTTGATCGCTGATTGCTGAATTCCTTTGCAGCCCGGCCGATTGTGTCCTGCTCGCTATTATTGGCATCAGTGCCGTTAGCCCCTCGATGCCGCGCCCCGCGCCGCTGCCGAACCAGTTCCGCCTCGGTTTGTCAGGGTGGCACCGCGGTTAATCATTTCCTGGAGTTCGTCGGGGTTGCTCGAGCGTTGCAGAGCTGTCTCCAACGTAACCTGCTTCTGGGAATAAGCCGTAGCCAATGCCTGGTTAAATGTCTGCATGCCGAACTTGTCCTGGCCCGACTGCATAGCAGAATAGACCTGGTGAACTTTGTCCTCGCGAATCAGATTGCGCACCGCAGGATTGGGGATAAGAATTTCCATAATCATGGTGCGGCCCTTGCCATTCGGCGTGGGCAGGAGGGTCTGACACATGACACCTTCCAGGACCAGCGAAAGCTGAGCACGAATCTGTGGCTGCTGGTGCGCGGGAAACACGTCGATGATACGGTTGATGGTGGACGTAGCCGAATTGGTATGCAAGGTACCGAAGGTCAAGTGGCCAGTTTCGGCGATGCGCAGGGCGGACTCGATGGTTTCCAGATCGCGCATTTCGCCGATGAGCACGACGTCTGGGTCTTCGCGAAGTGCGGCGCGCAATGCATCAGTAAAGCTCTTGGTGTCGGCGTGCAACTCCCGCTGATTGACCAAACAATTCTTGTTCATGTGCACGAACTCGATGGGGTCCTCAATGGTGAGGATGTGATCATGCCGTTCGCTGTTGATCTTGTCGATCATCGCGGCCAGGGTTGTTGATTTGCCCGAGCCGGTTGGTCCCGTCACCAGCACCAGGCCGCGCGGTTTATCGCAGAGTTTGCTGACTACCGCGGGCAAGCCGAGCTGGTTGAAAGACTTAATCTCAAAAGGAATTAGACGGAATACGGCAGCCGTTGCGCCGCGCTGGTTAAAGACGTTAGCGCGGAAGCGAGCCAGGCCCTTCAATCCGAAAGAAAAATCGAGTTCGAGGCTTTCTTCGAAGCGATGTTTCTGCGAATCAGTCATGACGCTATAAGCCAGTTGCTTGGTCTCAGCCGGCGTCATCTGTGGCAAATCGAGCGGCACCAGGTGTCCGTGCACCCGAATCTGGGGAGGTGAATTGGTAGTAATGTGAAGATCGCTGCCACTCATCTCCAGCATCCTTTTGAGCAGATCGCTTAACGACAAACCCATATTTGTTTCCTTCCGTAGATCTCGGATCCACTAGCTCACGGATCAGTTCGATCGCAAATCAGTGAATCGTTTCGCGAGCAACTTCCTCGAGCGTGGTCATACCCGCTGCAACTTTGATCAATCCACTGCGGCGCAGCGTGATCATCCCGCGCTCAATCGCTTTCTTTTTCAGTTCCACTGCCGAGGCGCCCACCAAGACCAGTTCTCTGATCTCATCGTCCACTTCCATAACCTCGTACAAACCGCAGCGGCCTTTGTAGCCAGTGTTGTTGCATACTCCGCAGCCTTTGCCCTTCTGAATCTTTACCGTCTTAGCCTCTTCGGGGGTGAATCCTTCTTCAATTAACGCCTGTATCGGAACCTCAACCGGCTCGCTACAGTCTTTGCAGATACGACGGATGAGGCGCTGCGCGCAGATGAGATGGACCGAAGTCGCCACCAGGAACGGCTCAATACCCATGTTCATCAACCGCGTGATAGTTTCGGGCGCGCCATTGGTATGTAGAGTGGAGAGCACGAGGTGGCCGGTGAGCGCGGCTTTGATCGCGATTTCCGCGGTTTCGAAATCGCGGATTTCGCCGACTAGAATGATGTTCGGATCTTGCCGCAGGAAAGAACGCAGCGCGGCGGCAAAGTTCAATCCGATCTGCTCCTTCATCTGAACCTGGTTCACACCAGCCAATTGAAATTCGACGGGATCCTCGGCCGTCATAATGTTGGTATCGGGTTGATTCAGGCGTGATATGGACGAATAGAGAGTGTTGGTTTTTCCTGAACCTGTCGGCCCAGTCACCAACACCATGCCGTAAGGTTTGAGAATGGCTTTTTCGAATTTGACCAGCGACTCAGGCTCAAAACCGAGCTTGGTCATATCAAGTCGCAGGTTCTCTTTGTCAAGCAAGCGGAGCACAATCTTCTCACCCCAGAGGGTGGGCAGCGTGCTGACACGAAAGTCGAGCTGCTTCTTGCGGCCGCCAATATTCATCTTCAGCATGATGCGGCCATCCTGCGGCAAACGCTTTTCGCTGATATCCAGCTTCGCCATGATTTTCAGGCGGGACGTGATCGCGTCCTTCAGCTTGATGGGAGGTGACATGATCGCTTGCAGGACGCCGTCAATACGGAACCGTACGCGAAATTCTTTTTCGTAAGGCTCGATATGAATATCGCTGGCACCTCGCTTAACCGCGTCTGTGAGCACCAGATTCACCAGTTTGACTACAGGAGCTTCATCCGCAGCCTTCTCCAGCTGGGACAGCTCCATTTGCTGTTCTTCAGCCTGCAGTTCGACGTCGCTTTCATTCAATTCCGTCATCGACTGCATTACTGTTTCGAGGTCTTCTTCCTTTTCCTTCGCGCCACCATACGATTTATCGATGCCTGCCAGAATGGAACTTTCTGAGGCCACGACGGGCTCGATGTTGAAGCCAGTCATGAACTTGATATCGTCCATGGCGAAGACATTAGTGGGGTCGACCATCGCGATGGTCAGCGAAGCGCCCACGCGGCTTAACGGAAGAATCTGATAGCGCTTTGCAGTCTCGAAGGGAATCAGCTTTACCACAGCGGGATCGATCTCGAAGTACGAGAGATTGATGGCCGGAACGCCATACTGCCGGGAGAGAAAATTCGTGACGTCCTCATCCGTGAGGAAGCCCAGCTTTACCAAGGCAGAACCGAGACGGCAGTTCTGATCCTTCTGAGCCTTAGTCGCTTGTTCCAACTGCTCTGGGGTAATGATCTTCTCTTTGACGAGAAGGTCACCCAGCCGTTGAGACATACGTCGATCTCCTATCCACCGAGTGGAACGATACCTGGCAAAGTGCCTGGCATTTGCACGAAGCGCCACTTTTGTTAACGGAAGAGAAGCAGCGTCTTGGTGTTGACACAAATTGTCAACGCAAGTCGATTACCGTACTAGTTACCGTAGTACTTGAACTTGTCGTCTCGTGGAACATGCCCTATGCTCCTCGATAAAACCCGCGCCAGATGAACTTTTCCTCTTCCAAGTCCCAAGTCTCAGGCCGGAGTACATGCACTTCGGTAAGCCCGAGCGTAGCGTTTTCCAAGTCCGAAAGCTTCACTAGGTTCGTCGTACACTCAGGAATGAGGCTGAATCCAACAGTGCCGGATGACGGCAAACAAAATCAGATTCGCAGCTACTACCGCGCTTTGTTTCAGGCATGGGGACGGCAGAACTGGTGGCCGGCGCGGTCACGCTTCGAAGTAATCGTAGGAGCTTATCTCACCCAAAACACGGCATGGACAAATGTGGAAAAAGCGCTGGCGAATCTTCGCGCTGCGAAAATGCTGAGTGCCAAAGGCATCCGCCGGGCGACCTTGACTGAACTCGAACGCCTGCTTCGCCCGTCTGGTTATTTCCGTCAGAAAGCTCAGCGCCTGAAAGCTTTCGTCCAATTTCTGGATCGACATTACGGAGGATCTCTGACGAGGTTGTTTTCGCGTCCAACTGAAGAGCTTCGGGAAGAGCTCCTGAAATTGAATGGCGTTGGCCCCGAAACGGCCGATTCCATCCTGCTTTACGCTGGCAACCATCCGGTATTCGTCGTGGACACTTATACGCGAAGGATACTTGCGCGTCACGCGATCCTGCCCGAAGATGCTGCCTATGAGGATGTCCGGAAAATATTTGAGAAGGCCCTGCCGTCTCTGGCAGAGCCCGTGACCGATTCGGAAGAATCCTACACACAGCAACTGGCGGCAGGCTTTCCTGATGCTGCGCA
>DATNKA010000287.1:0-5878 GCA_035603655.1 Candidatus Acidiferrales bacterium
CTTTATCGTATTTGATTGGAATATCTCTCGGCCATACCGGGTCGTAGCAAAATCTATTGCAGATACAGAGAGAGGGGGAAAACCGAAAGATTACTTAACAGAATATCACTTCTCCGCCGTCGCACGAAAGCCGCATCGTTCTCGTTTATACCAACAAGAGGGGGAGCAATTGGGAGGCCTTCGCGTCCCATCGGCCACCACGTAAGCGAATGAAAGGAAACGATTTTCCCATCTGAAATGCCGCCTCACGTTTTCCCATGTGAAAAGAAGTGCAATAATGGCCAGGGCAGTTCCACATGTCCGGAGCTGTAGGGAACTCTAATGCCAGTGTTTCAGTTTCCAGTCTTGTCCGCGAACGCATAAAGCGGCGCTGTAGCCTGCACCTGCGGGAACTTCTCGCAGCATCCATTGTCCGGCTTCCGAACTATCGGGCCGCGTAGCCAGAAGTGCATTGGTTCCCAAAGAGTCCAGGGATACATCGAACTGGCTGAGCGGCAGAGACAATCCGTCCCCGACGGCCTTGATGTATGCCTCCTTGCGGGTCCAGCAGCGGAAAAAGGCGTCCACCCGGGAGCCCTCGGGCAACGCGGTAAGTTGCTGCTGCTCGAATACAGAGAAAAATCGGCGGGCAATGGGCTCGATATCCAAGTCGCTGCGAATCTGTTCCACGTCCACTCCGATCTCTCGGCGACGACCAAAAGCGTAGAGCGCAATTCCGCCGGAGTGGGACACATTAAACGTGATACCGCTATCGGCATGGCCTGGGCCGAGAAAAGGCTTGTCTTTTCTTGAATACGAAAACCTCAACTCTTTTGCATCGATATTTAGGAACGCTGCCAGAATCGTCCGTAACCACGCGCGTGAAGCAACAAACCGTTGACGGTCGTCCGGAAAATGAAATCGCGCAGCACGGGTCCTTTCGTCGGAGGAAAGTACTTCCTGCCAGCCGGACTCCTCGGCGCGAATGGCCTCCAGATCGACTCGCCAAAGTTGAACTTCGTCTTCCGCGGGTGCGAGGGCTGCGATTTCAACATTTGCATGCGTAATGTTCATGTCGTGGCTCATCGTCTTGCCGCGTCCGCACATTCGCTGGGTGGCCGCTTTTTTTATAATATCGGGAGCACGGAACCTTCTGCAGCGAAGAACGAACGCTGGTAGCCCGGGCTGTTAAGGGCACAAGGTTACCTTCAGGGCGGTCACTCTGAGCGAAAAACGTGCTCTAATAGAGGGGTCACAGAATTCATGATCGGGGGAGATTTTCATGATGAGATACAAGTTCGCCTCTGGCCTTGCAATCGCGGCGGTTTGGACCTGCCTGGCTACGGCGCAGACTTCTCAAGCTCACTTATCTTCTACCCGCCCGACTCCCGACCCGCTTAAGAACTCAACCAGGCCGTTGACCGAGAAATCAGCCGATACTCCGCGTCACAGGTCATCGGTGGTGCCGCCTCAAAGGTCGGCAGGTGCCGGAAAGACGAGCGCGGAACTCACGGGGTTAGAACGGCAAAGGGATGCGGCTAAGGGGCCGGCGAATAGCGCCACAAGCTCGCCAAGAAACACTGCCTCATCCAAGCCACCTGCTACTGCGAAGACCGCTGGTACGCCAGCTGGGAACGGCACGGCCATTGATTATCAGTATAAAAAGCCGGCAGGAGGGCTTCAAGCTCAGACCCCTAACGCTCATTCGCCCAACTCATCAACCCCGCGGGTTAACAAGAATTAGGTGAATTTTCAGGGACGCACCTAATCGGCAGGAGGCAGCCTGTTTTGGATGGTGTGGGCTGCCGGCGACCGGCGATCGGTTTGCATTTCCACCTCGCGTTGAACCGACGGTTCGGTAATGCAGTACTTCACCAGACACCAGAGTGCCCGCACCCCGTCCTTCCATTGGATTTTCTTGCCTTCTTCATAGGTGCGGCCCCAATAACTGATACCTACTTCATAGATGCGAAGTTTCCGCTTTGCAATCTTCACCGTGATTTCAGGCTCGAAGCCGAAGCGTTTTTCCTCCAGGTGAATCGACTGGAGGACCTCGCGCCGAAAAGCCTTGTAACAGGTCTCCATATCACTGAGGTTAATATTAGTGAGCGCGTTGGAAAGCAGGGTGAGAATCCTGTTGCCCACAGAGTGCCAGAAGTAGAGCACGCGATGAGGGCGGCCGGAAAGAAAGCGCGACCCATAGACTACGTCGGCACTGCCCTCGATGAGTGGTTCCAGCAACACGGTGTAGTCTGCCGGATCGTACTCAAGATCGGCATCCTGGATGATGACAAAATCCCCCGTAGCCTCCCGGATACCGCGATGCAGAGCCGCACCTTTGCCCATGTTCTTGGGCTGCAGTAGAATTCGAATGTGGGGATGCTCGGCCTTTAATTCTGCAAGAATTTCCCGCGAGCCATCGCGGGACCCATCGTCGACGCAAATCAATTCAATGTCCAGCGCAACTGAAAGCACTCGGTTAACCACGGACCGCAGCGTGGCACGTTCGTTGAATACCGGCATTACGACCGAAACTTTCATTGGTTTGAATCGTAGTGTAGTGGAAACCTCGATCCAGTCCAAAATGCGAAATCCTGTTCTCGGCCGCAGCAGGGGCGAGTACATCCGTGCCCTTGATTCGCCGGCATTCTAGAGGTCGCTTGCGGGACGACAAAGGTATGCTGCTCCGGAGAGCAAGTTGCCCCGTGCCTGGATCAAAAACTGGGGCTTCCAGGGCAAAGGCGGTATACAGGGTTCCGGATGGCGGAAAGAGGCCTGGGAGGTTAACTAAAGCAGGAAATGGGGCGCGGAAAAGCCGCTAAAACATTGATTTGGTTAGGTGCGTGCAGCCAAGTCGGGATTTGTCGAAAGGTGTAAATTCTTCAAGGTCTATCAGTAGTGTACTGTAGTTTTCTCCTAAGGTGTTCACCTGACGTTGTACCCATCGTACAAATCCCGAAACGTCTTCAAAACATTCTGAGTTAACAGCGTCCGCGATTGGGGGCTCACAAGCCAGGACCATCGATCGTTGGCCCAGACTCCACAGGCTGAACAAATACGGCGTCCGACGCGGGTTTTCGCACCTAGTCCGGATCTCCTCACCCCTGCCACAGACGACAGTCTTGCTGCATTCTAGAGGGCGTCTGCCCCTTAAATTCATGTTGTATTTACAAAGAGAGCCTGTGGAAATGGTTGTTCTTTAATCACATGGGGTCCGGTCTCAAAGTGGCATGTGAGATGCAATACAAATGCAAACACTCCGGCTGTGCAGAATGTGGCGGGACAATTTAGACCAGGGGGCAGGGAAAGTGATGAACGAGCAGTCCGTACGGCTAGGACCGCGCGAAAAACAGATCGTGGAATTGCTTTTGCAAGGTTGTGACAACGCCGAAATTGCCAAACAGCTCAAGATGGCCCGCAGAACCGTAAAAGCTCATTTCAACAGGCTTTTTCTCCGTTTCGGAATCACCGACGGAATCAAGCGAGTAAAACTCGCGACACTCTTATATCGGAGGCAGTCATGTTCCCATACGAACGCTACGGAAACCGTGTCCCGAGCGAGCGAGAGCGACTTGTCATTGAATTAGTCGCCCAAGGTTTGAAGAATCGGGACGTAGCACACGCAATTGGCACGACCGAACACGTTGTTAAAAATTATCTGCGCGTGATCTACGATAAGCTGGGGCTCTGGAACAGGGTGGAATTGGCACTCTGGTATGAATCGCGTAGACAGATCGCCGACGCTCCTGTAGCCATGGCCTGAGAACCGTCGGGTGATCGTGCGGCTGCTGCGTGCTATCGGCAACCAAAGGCCTGCAGGTTCCGCAATCGTTCCCCAGCAGCGCTTGCGCCCTTTCGGGCAGCAGCGTCCAACAGCAAGTGGGCTTGATCGCAACTCTTCGTTACTCCGTCTCCCCGAAGGTACAGATCGGACAACAGCAGAGTTGCGGTCAAGTTCTGCTTGGCCACGGCCTTCCACAACCATGTAGCTGCTTGTCGGCTGTCTCGTGCAGTCCCTGGGCCGGCGTTCAAGTACTTTTCTGCCGCCGCTAATTCTTCCGAGCCATTCTGCTCGTCGGTAAGGGAACCTGAAGTCGCAAACCCAGCCCGAGGAGCCGGTTGTTGTTTGGCCCGGCGCTCGGCGGCTCTCGGATCCGCTGTTTGATTTTTTTCCGGAGTCCCGCCAGTCGGATTTTGGCTTTCTACGGCGGAAGCCGTCGGAGCCGTTGCTGGGCCGTTCGTCTTAGAAGCAGGCCGCGCAGTTGCAGCAGCGGGTGTTCGCGTGGCCGTGGAAGGTTCAGCGGCCAGGGGTGGCTCTGAGCTCGGAGCGGGTACAGCTCTGGGAAGCTCGGACGGCGCAGTTCCACTACTCCAAAACGCTGTGTTGCTTCGCCACGTCATGTACACCAGCAGACCGAGCAGAATCGCCACCATCAGTCCAACATAGATTCTGTAACTATGGTGAACCGGCTCAGACTGATAATCCGACAGCACACTGAACTCCGCAGGACCCTGTTCCGATGCCGTCCACGGTTGGCTTCCCGGTAGTCGATAGTTCTCAGCATAGTGCTCAGTGTGAATCTCAGCATCGGGCGTGGTTTCCCCGGCAGACACGGCCTGACGCTCTTGGGTATTGCCCAAGGTCGCCTCGGATTTTCCCCAGGTGGATGAGGAAATCGGTTCCGAATTCGTGAACGGGAGCGCCTCTGACGGGGATGCGACTGGGGCGCCACACATTCCGCAAAATCGTTGCTGGGGGACATTCTTATGTCCACAAGACTCGCAACCAATCAATAGCGGCTCGACCACGGGCCGCTCGAAAATGTCGTTCGAACTCGGTGACCGAGCCTCGTCCACTCTTTCCCAGAGCGGTTCATCGTCGTCTCTGCCGCGGTCATTCCTAGGACTTGGGGACGAAATACGTTGTGACATGGAGTTGTTCGAAAGCTCTCGAACCAGGTCAGAGACCGCTTGTGCGCGCTTCTCGGGTGGGGTGGTGAAATACACCTCCGCCCATCGTCCCATGTGAGCCCCCAAGAGGGGGTTCTGCAGAGGATTCAGATCCGACTCGGGCAAAATGCTCGTTTTCGACTCGTCCGTCGGCCGCGCCACTATATTCTCCTGAGAAAGACGATAGGGACGATAGGTATGATTGCACTCCCAGTGAACAAGGTTGTCAATTCGGCCCCCGAAAAGAAGGCTGGAAATGCCATAACTGTCAGTTACAGGCCCTCCGGGATGCTGGTTCGAACTGGTCTAGCTGGGCATCCTGCTGACTGGCAAACCTGCCTTTCGGAGTCTTGCCATAGAGTTCAGAGCCCGGGCAATAGTAGAGGGCCGTGTGAGGGTCGATCCACACTTGCGTGTTGGGATTTCCCTTGTATTTATATTCTGGAGCCTCCGGCGCCTCCGCCAATCCGAGACTGATCAGGAGTTTATCAAACACGGAGAGATCTGCATCCGCCGGCGACTTGTGCCGGGCGGCGCTAGAAGAAGCTGTAGCTCCGCCGCCGCTGGCACCAACAGAACGATTGGACAGGATTCCCCAGCGAATGACAATTAATACCAGAATGACCGCCACTACCAGATAAAAATCGCCGCGACGCGCGCGCCAGAAGCGGGCAAGAGCTCCGGGGGAACTAGTCCTGGCCAGACTCTCCAGAAACTCGCGGGCTCTCGATGCCGAACTCCAGATGATGTCTTGTTGGCGCGCCCGCACGAGTGTACCGGGATGAGCTTCCAAATTGTTTTTCCCTGTCTGCGACCCAGCGGGTAGGGGCTCGGCACTGTATTGTTCGGGGGCATGTGAGACCAACGATTCCGTCGGTGACGAATCCTCCTGTTCCAGTCCGGCGATAGAGAACGGGTGAAGCACGCCATCCTGATGCTCCTCCTCAGT
>DATNKA010000288.1:0-2553 GCA_035603655.1 Candidatus Acidiferrales bacterium
TGCATTACGATTTACTCCGGATTAGGAACAGAAAACTCGCTCAAGTTCTGCTATTGGCTAGGCCGGGTGCCTTCCGAGCGAAGATCTGGCATAGTGACAAGTAGCCGACGATCCTACCCGGGACGTGTTTTTCAACTAAGCAGTCAAGGAGCGTCTCCAGAGCCACTCACCCCAGAATACGGAAACCAGGTAGAGGGCGAAGGCAACGGCCAAAACCCAGAGTCCCGCCCTTGCTGCTCCGATTCCAGCCAATCCGCCCAAGAGAACCTGTGCTACTCCGAAACGTGGATCTCCTCCGACGAAACGCCATCTACGCTGGTTCGCCCGCTGCCTCAGCGACGGGTATCGTCCGACTGCGATAGCGACCAAGCCAAATGCAACACCTGTTCGTAGACTTAGGAATGAAACCATGACGGCGAGCGGGATCAAGAACGTCATGTCCTGCGTGACGAGCAGCTTCCACCCTGCTATCGGTAGGAGACGATAGCGCAGCAATGCTCGCCCCTCATCCAGACGGAGCATGCGTTGCCCAATCGTGCTCATTGCAATACCCACGAATAACGACAGCACCGGAAATGCTTCGGGCTCTGGTGCCCGCCCGAACAGTCGATAAAGGGTTCCGCTAACAGCTATAAGCAGCGCGGTCCAAAAGTCTAGGGTTCCCTGCAGCTCCCGCCACATTTCTTGCGCGATTCCGCCGACCTTCAAGGGCGTCCTTGAGATGTTGAGACCTGCAGGCGTCCTTAGCTCGAACGGGAGACGGCCAACGGCATATACCGTCCCATGGACGATGAGTGCCAGTAGAACAAAAAAGAGACCCGCGGCTAGGCCCATCCAGAACAGGTAGCCAAAAAACAACACTATAAATAATGGATTCAACGCAAAACTTACGGAACTGAGCAAGAGTCTTTGTGTACGTGTCAGTGGCCACGTAGCGACTCGCTCCGGGGGCAACCTATGCTGTGTATCTATGGAAAAAGTAACAAGCAGAGGCGCAAGGAGGACAATTTGAAAGAAGAGCGTACTCCAGAATGCTGCTTTCGGTGCCCTGGTTTCAAAACCCGCGGCCATAATAAAAAGGATGGAGAACAGGAAGTTGTTGAAACGCACGGAGGAAAAGCTGCTCAGTTCCTTCAACATCAGTTTCTTCAACAAGAACAGAAGGGCTAGGATCTGAGCCAATCCGGCACCTCCGGCTGTGGTTCGCCAACGATGCTGAAATACACCTCCTCACCTCCTTCGTCTGCCGTGGACGGGTTGAAATCTGATTCAACTCGACCTTGGTGAAGAATGACTACGCGGGTGGCTATCTTCTGCACGATCGACAGCATGTGAGAGGTGAGCAAAATCGTAGCGCCATCGCTGGAGAGTTGGCCAAGCAGCATCTCAATGACCGCGGACGATGCGGGATCAATACCTTCAAACGGCTCATCCAGCAGCAGAACCCTCGGCTTGTGCAGGAGGGCCATGGCCAAGGCGGTCTTCTTCCGCATGCCGAACGAACAATCGCGTGCAACGGTGTGGCGCCCTTGCGTAAGATCGAGTAATTCTAGTAGGTTTGTCGTTCGTGCTTTTGTTTCGCCTTTCGTTAGTCCGTAAATGGGTCCTATTGCCATCAGGTTCTCGATGATGGTCAAAGACTCGAACAGCCCAAGCGCCTCAGGGAGTACACCTAGATTTCGCCGGATTTCAACTGCATGATCCCGGAAACCCAGTCCACCGATGAACACGGAACCACTGTCTGGCCCCTCTAATCCTGAGAACAAGCGTAGCAGCGTGGACTTGCCAGCGCCGTTAGCCCCTAATAATGCACAAATGCCAGGTTCTACAACGAGGTCTATGCCTCGGAGAACAGGTCGAGAGGCATAGCTCTTCGTCGCGGCTCTGCAGTCAATCACTCTGTTGTTCCCCACTAATCAGTTAACCATACGAAAGCTCAACAGCCGTCTATCGGCTGCCCGAGGTGGAACTCGCTCTTCTCGCACATGCGGGCCGGCTTTCATTCTCTCTGCACTCAGTCTGGAGGGAATCGACCAGAAGGTTTCGCCATGCCGGTATTGGCCGCAACGGCGACAGGCAAGATCGTCGAGGGAATCGTTCCGCCGATCAAAGTTGGATTGCTAGTTCCAGCATCTCGTCGCGGAACCGTACATCGTGGGCGTCTCGTCATCAGGTTATGGATGCGAGCGAACCTCCGTTTTAGATCCTTCATGGGATGGCCCTGTATTCACTCCGTTCTCAGCGCTTCCATCGGCTCTCTCTTCCCTGCGCGTATCGCCGGCCTGAGGGTAGCCACCAGCAGGGGCGCCAGCAGGACCAGCAGGGATGCAAGGTAAAGCCGCAGATCATCCGGTTGCACCCCGTACAACTGACTGCGTAACAGCCTGTTCGCCGCCAGCGAGACCACACTACCTGCCGCCAGGCCTATCGCTGCCGGGACCATCGCCCGCCGCACGAAAAGTCGTGTAATGTCACCCCGCGTCGCTCCGAGTGCCATCCGGACGCCAATCTCCTGCGTGCGCTGCGCAGCAAGATACGAGACGACTCCATAAA
>DATNKA010000289.1:0-3518 GCA_035603655.1 Candidatus Acidiferrales bacterium
AATAGCCGAGCCGAGGGCGATCATATTTCTGTAGATCCCCACAAAATTAAGCGCACATTCTTGCGGAAAGAAATTCTTCCTCGCGGTCGTCGCCCGATCAGTTCCAGAATCCACGTTCCAGCGTAAACTAGCAAGATGGCAACGCTAGCTCGGCCATCGGAGGTGCGGCCTTCGCAAGACCGAAACGGCTACCGCTTTCCGCCGGGCTTTCAGCGCAACCTCTTATGGTTCGCCTTACGCAAATTTCGTCCGGCAAATCCTATTATTCTTTTTCAACACCTGGCTGAGACCTATGGTGACATCGCACACTACAAGATCGGGCCGCATCACATCGTTTTCCTGAACCATCCCGAATACATCCGGGAGGTGCTGGTGGTGCAGAACGACAACTTCGTCAAAGAGCGCACCGTGCAGCGGACCAAGATGCTGCTGGGCGAGGGCATGATCACCAGTGAAGGTGCCGCGCATCGCGCCCAACGGCTGACGGCGCAGCCGGCATTCCATCGCCAGCGCATAGGTGAATATGGCGGCATCATTGTGGAAGAGGCGGGGCGCGTCCGCGATTCGTGGCGTGGGGGTGAGCGACGTGATATCGCAATTGACATGATGCATCTCACGCTCAATGTGGTGGCGCGCACTCTATTCGCTACCGACTTGCGCGAAGAAGTCTACGAGCTTGCGGCGGCCATCAACCGCATCATGGGCCTCTATAATTTTCTGGTGATGTTGCCCGCCGCGGAATGGCTGGTGCATCTGCGGCCGCCAGGCTTGGCCGCGTTCGTGAGCGCTCGCAAGCGAATCGATGCGGTGGTTTACCGCATGATCGACGCGCACCGGTGTAGCGGCGTCGATCGCGGAAGTTTGCTGGATCTTATGCTGGCGGCGTCTCCCGCAGATGAAGAAGGGTCAAGACAGTCTCTGCGGGATCAGGTCATCACCATTTTTCTTGCCGGTTATGAAACCGTTGCCAATGCGCTGTCATGGACGTGGTATCTCCTATCGCAGAATCCCGACTGCGAAGCCAAGTTTCATGCTGAATTAGACAGCGTGCTTCAAGGCAGACTGCCTGGGATGGAGGCGGTTTCGCGCCTGCGCTACACCGAAAACGTGATGGCGGAATCGCTGCGCTTGTATCCGCCCGCTTGGGCGATGGGGCGTTATGCGCGCAATGATTTCACTTTGGGGGATTATTTTCTTCCCGCGCGAACCACGGTTCTGATCAGCCAGTTCATCACCCACCGCGATCCGCGCTATTTCCCCGATCCTCTGCGCTTCGATCCCGATCGGTTCTGGGCGGAAGGTAAGGTCCAGCGTGCGAAGTTTACTTACTTCCCGTTCGGCGCGGGCGTGCGGCAGTGCATTGGAGAATCCTTTGCCTGGATGGAGGGGGTTCTGATTCTGGCCACACTGGCGCAGAAATGGAAACTGCGGTTGGTCCCCGGTCACCGGGTTGAGCCGCAGCCGCTGATCACGCTCAGACCGAAGTATGGAATGCTTATGCAAATCGAGGCACGCTGAAACGCGAATCAGCAAATTTGTCCACAGCACGATCCCTTGATTATTGCGAAGCAGAGTACTCCTCGACTGCCGACTCAGTGGTGGGAATTTCAACCCGGAATACAGAGCCATTTCCCGGTTCGCTCTCTACCACGATAGATCCCTTGTGCAGTTGGATGATCCATTGCGCGATGGCCAGTCCCAGGCCGGCGCCACCGAGCGCGCGGCTGCGGGCCCTATCGACGCGATAGAAGCGCTCGAAGATCCGGGCTTGATCTTCAGGAGCAATTCCAATCCCCGTATCTTTCACGCTCACGATGGCGCGACCGTTTTTCTGCTCGGCGGAAAGTGTTATCTTGCCGGGCGGAGCCGTGTACTTAAAGGCATTATCGAGCAGAATGTCGATTACGCGGCGCAAGGCATTCTCATCTCCCATTACGGTGAGAGATTGCGGGCCGGAATACTCCTCAAATTGAAGTTCACGCAGGGACGCGACTTGACCCCACTTCAATGCGGACTCTCGCAAGGTCGGGCGCAAATCCAGGGGATGAATGTTGAGCGCCTCTCCGCCGGAATCGGCGCGAGCCAAAGCGAGCAGCTCTTCAATGAGTCTGGCTGTGCGTTCGGCTTCGAGGAGAATGTGCCGCAACGCCTCGCGGTATTCGGACTCATCGCGGGAGCGACGCAAGGCCATTTCCGCTTCGGTATGAATCAGTGCGATTGGTGTGCGGAGCTCGTGCGAAGCGTCGGCGGTAAACTCGGTGATGCGGAGGAAAGCGCTTTCGATCCGCGTCAGCATTTCGTTCAAGGTGTCGGAGAGGCGCTGCAATTCATCGCCGGTATGCAATTGCTCGAGACGGCTGCTGAGGTTGTGGCCGGAAATGGTGCGAGCGGTGCGGGCGAGTGCATCAACCGGGGTCAAGGCTTTGCGGCTGAGCCAATAGCCGACGCCCGACGCAGCCAGCAGCAGGACGGGCGCGAACATGAGCAAGTAGCTGCGGAAATCCTCGAGCGTCTCCATTTCTTCATCGAGCGTGCCGCCGATTTGGACGATAAAGATCCGGCCTTCAACAGCCATCTTCTCGCTCAGGATTCGAAAGGGAAGTCTTCCTAGCCGACGATACTGGTGGCGCGGTTTCGACAACTGATTCAGCGAAACCGGCGGAAGCGGGTGCTCTTCAAGGAACTGGGAGCGATAAATTGAGTTGCCCTCGGCATCGCTGATCTGCACGTAGTCCTGCGAACGGTCGATTTTGTAGTCGGCGCTGATCTCCGTCTGCAACCGCTCGGCGGATAAGTCCTTCCTTGCCTCGAGGAACCGTTGAAGATCCGCGGCCTGGCCCTCGAGCGTGGCGTCGGCGATGTCGTAGAGATTCTTTCGCAAGATAAGCCACATGCCTGCGCCGAATACCAATTCGGCGAGTAGGAAAATTGCCAGATACGAGAGCGCCAGCCGCATGCCGATGGAGAGTCGAGAAATCCGCTTCATGCGGCAGACTCCTCACGAATCATGTACCCCACGCCTCGAACAGTGAGGATAAGCTTGGGCAGTCCTTCACGATCCACCTTCTGGCGCAGCAAGCGGACGAAGGCGTCCAGAGTGTTGTCTTCAATCTCGCGATCGAAGCCCCAGACCGATTCGATCAGGGTGTGTCGGGGAACCACTTTGCCGGCGCGATACATCAAGCGTTCTAGCAGACTGTACTCGGTGCGGGTAAGCGAAATAGAAACTCCAGCGCGCGAGACTTCGCGGGATTCCGGATCGAGGATGAGATCGCCGACCTGCAGCCGGTTCTGCGGGCGGGAGGTGGCGCGGCGCTGCACCGCGCGCAGACGTGCCAGCAGTTCGTTGAAGCTGAAGGGTTTGGTCAGGTAGTCGTCCGCCCCCGCGTCGAGGCCGCGTACTACATCAGGAACGGAATCCTTGGCGGTGAGCATCAGCACAGGAGTTGCAATTCGCTCCTGACGAAGCTTTCTGGCCAGGTCGAAACCATTCATCTTGGGCAGCATAATATCGAGCA
>DATNKA010000290.1:0-15534 GCA_035603655.1 Candidatus Acidiferrales bacterium
CGCCAAGGTTTTTGCCCAGACGATTCGCGAGATTCGCGAGCTTGTGCCGGATTGCCGAATCGAGGTATTGATCCCGGATTTTCAGGGCCGGGAAGAGCCGTTAAGGATTGTGCTTGATGCCCAACCCGATGTTCTCAATCACAACACCGAAACCGTACCGCGTCTCTACCGCGCGGTGCGCTCGGGAGCGCGTTACGAGCGCACTCTCAACTTGCTTGAGAGTGCCAAGACATTCTGTCCCGGCATGGTGACGAAGAGCGGCGTGATGGTGGGATTGGGCGAATCGAGCAACGAACTGGTCGAGGTGTTCCGTGACCTTGGCGGGCGCGGCGTTGACATTCTTACGGTCGGGCAATATCTGCGTCCCTCGCGCGATCATTTGCCTATAGCCCGCTTCTACACGCCTGACGAATTCCGTGAGTTGCGGAGTGAAGCATTGCGCTTCGGCTTCCGCCATGTAGAATCCGGTCCCATGGTGCGATCCAGCTACCACGCGCACGAACAGGCTGAGTCGACATCCACTCCACGGCCGGTTTTCTAGCACGGCATGCTGAGCGCGCTCTTGGTCCTGTTGGGCTTCTTCGCGGGAATGCTCGGCGCCTTGACCGGCATCGGCGGCGGCGTTCTTCTTACACCCATCCTCGCTCTGCATTTCGGAATCCCCATCCGTCAAGCCATTGGCAGCAGTTTGGTAGCGGTGATTACCACCTCGGCGGCAAGTTCTTCAGTGCATCTCCAGCGCCACACCACGGACATTCGCCTTGGCATGACATTGGAACTCGCAACCGCTTTCGGCGCGGCCGTTACCGCCTATCTGGTGGGCTATTTCAACCGTAATGTTCTGGAGGGATTGTTCGCCGGCTTCCTGTTGTATGGCTCTATCACCCTTTTGGTCCGTGGCGGCAAAGTGAAAGACGAGGAGGCCCCCTCGGCCGAGAACCATGGCGAGACGGTGATTCCACCGTACGAGCCAAAGCGCTACCCGCTCGGCCTGTGTGCGTCACTGGTGGCGGGTGGACTCTCGGGCCTTCTCGGCATCGGCGGCGGCCCCATCAAAGTTCCAGTGATGTTTATCTTCATGAACGTTCCACTGATAGTGGCCACGGCGACGTCGAATTTCATGATTGGAGTCACGGCCGCGGCCAGTGCAATCGTCTATTACCGGCGTGGCGATATCCTCGTGGATATCGCGGCTCCGCTGGCGGTGGGTGTGTTTCTAGGGTCGCTGCTGGGGGCGCGAGTGGCGCCGCGCATTCGGACCAAGTATGTGGTTTATCTCTTGGTCGCGATCATGCTTTATCTGGCGGGCCACTTGACGGTGCACCTGTTTCAGGGAGGCTCGGCGTGAGCCAGCTCCGCGAACCTGAATTCGATCGAGTAGTCGCGATGGTTCTGCGCGTGGGCGCCTTCAGCTGTTTCTTCGTCATGCTCGCCGGCTTGCTGATTGGACTTTTCGTCGGTGGCCCGATTCCTGCAGATATTGAACGGGCGGGGGTGTTGCTGATGCTGGCCACGCCGGTGGTGCGCGTTTTGGTCGCGGGGATTCTGTTCTTACGAGAGAAGGATTGGAGGTACGGGGCGATCTCCTTCGGAGTGCTCACGATTCTGCTGCTGGGCGCGGTTTTCGGTATTGGGGAGCATTAAAACCGTTTGGACAGTTGTCCGCCAGTTCACCCGGCAGTGGGAACTGCGATCCACGCGAGGCGACGGATCTGCGTGTTTGCCCGCAGCAGCGCCACCGGCGGCGCAGGTAGGAACCAAGATCG
Organism: Candidatus Acidiferrales bacterium; assembly: GCA_035603655.1. GTDB lineage: Bacteria > Acidobacteriota > Terriglobia > Terriglobales > Acidobacteriaceae > Sulfotelmatobacter. Next base: position 1,767 of record DATNKA010000290.1, read on the forward strand.
CTCGCTCCGCTCGGGGTGACAAATGTGCCGGAAGCGTTCAGCGGAACGTTCAAAAGATGTGCAGCTTGATGCTGAGATACTTTTTGGGATCCTGCCGGATCGCTTTCACCAGGTTCTGAGTCTCGGTCAGCATCTGGTTGGCGTTGTTATAGAGCTTGTCGTCCTTGAACAGCTTTCCCACCGTTCCCTCGCCGGCATCGAGGGCGCTGGTCAGAGAGGCCAGCTTGCTTATGGTGGTGTTTAGCTTGTTAGCCAGCTCTTCATCCTTGGTTAGTCTGCCGAGAGTTCCCTTGCCGGCGTTGATGTCCTCGCTTACCTTCTTCAGGTTCGCGATTGTGTCGTTGGCATTGTTGTAGAGAGCGGGATCCTTCAGGAATTTCCCCGCGGTGCCCTTTCCCGCCTGCAAGTCGTCGGCGACAGCATTGATCTTGTCCAGAGTGGCGACGAACTTGTTATACGCGTCGTTGTTATTAATTAACTTTCCAAGACTGCCTTGTCCCTGGGCAATCTCATCAACAATGCCTTTGAACTCCGTAACCGTCTGCGATAAGCGGTCGTACAGGACAGGGTCGTAAATCAGCTTGCCGAGCGAGCCCTTGCCGCTTTCGGCGAAGGCAAGGATGCGGTCGGCGCGCTTGAGCAGCGCATCCATGTTCTGCAAGGTGCTCTGACTGGATCGCACCACCTCGTTGAAGTCAGGGTGAACCTGGGTGGGCAGCGTATCCCCGTCTTTGGCTGGGGCTCCGATGGCTTGGGAGCTGTCGATATCCAGGTAAGTCTCACCGAGCACCCCTGCGGTATCCAAAGAAGTCACTGAATCGCGGCGAAGGTTAAAGCCGTATTTCGTGCTGACCTTCATGACCACTTCGACGGGAGTGATTTGCTTATCCTTGTCGGGCACCACACGAATGGCGACCACGTTGCCGATGTCCACGCCACTCAACCGAACCGGAGCGCCCTGCCGCAACCCGCTCGCATTGTCGAAGTACGATATCAAAGCGATTCGTTTGGTGAAGAAACCGCCGGTTCCTGACATCAGGAACAGCAGCAGGGCCAGGGTTAAACTGGCGAAGATCACAGTCAGGCCAACCCGTAGTTGCGACCATTTAAGTTGCTTCTGACTCGGCAAATGATTTCCTCACAACCACGACTCGCCCATTGCCCGCATGGAACAACCGGAAGCCGCGTTGTCCCCTCGCTGCATCATAACAAACTGAAAGCTCTTCCTAAGTGCGGCGCCGGCGAAGCGTCGGCAGCAATGCGAGCGCGAGCACGTAGGCCACAAGGCCACAGGCTAGTGTGACGGTTAAACCAAACTGAATCGCGATCATCATGGCCAGTACGGAGCCTAGTACACTGGCTGCGGCGTTCATCGCCCAAGCCCATTCAACGGCATTGTCATCTCGGTTAGGGAGTTCCGGGATGGAGACCGTGGCAAGGGCTCGCAGCCCCGTGGGGAACGGCATTCCCATCACGAAGCCGAGCGGGATCAATAACATTCCACAGATCGCCAGCCGGTAACCGAATCCGAAGCCCACCCATGCCGCGAGTCCGCCAGGCAGTAAAAAAACGTTGGCCAGTAGCGCGATGATTACCAACAGCAGCGGCATCCAGGCCAGTTCAGTACGAGGAAGCCAACGGCGTGAAAACAGGCTTCCAGCGCCGCTCGACAACATCAACAGAAAGATGACCACGGTGAGCGCATAGGTGGGATGCCCCAGAAAAAGCACAAAGCGCTGGATGAATGCAATCTCCACCAGGATGTATCCCAATCCTACTGCCACGAAATAAAACAGGGGAAAGGGAGACTGTCGGTTTGCCCCTAGCGCCAGTGGCAGGATGAGGAATGCGGCCACCGCCACAAATGAGATGGCCAGCACGAGGATCAGGACCAGCACTCCCAGATTTACCTTCCAGTCAATGGCGTCGTCTCCCTGCGCGCCCAGAATCTGGCGGGTTTTAAGCGTAAAGAAAAAAAACGGATCGTTGTCAGTGACTGGACCCACGTTGTAAGCATAGGTCTGTGCGAACCGGTAGGGATCGTTGCTGGCGATCAGATCGACAAACGGATTGCGCGGCGCCAGTCCCGGCGCCACCTGCGAAGGCAAATAAATAGGCTTGAGTGCGCGGTAACGTTCAAAGTGAGCCTGCACTGCGGCCTCTTCCTGTGGAGTAAAAGCCGTTCTCTTGGCCAGCACGACCACCGGAATTCCATCTTCGGTGAGCGACCCTTGGGAAGCCACAATGAAGTTACGGGCCGGATTGACGACGCCAAGACTGTGCAAGGCGTCCATCGCCACCGCGACAACACGCAATGCCTCCCGCGGCTGACGAAACTCCCAGCGAGTGATGGCGATCATGCCCTCGGGTTTGAGATGCTCGAAATATTCCCGGAAAGCTTCCACGGTGTAGAGATTGTTCTCGCTCAGTGCGAAAGCTCCGGCGGCGGTTGAGGCCCAGGTATCCACCAGGGTCATTTGTACGACGTCGAAGTGCTCGGGCGCGGAGCGCAGGTAAGAGCGGCCATCGGTCACGTGAATGTGAACTTCCGGACGTTCGTAGAGATGTTGGGCGTAAGCAGCATATCGTCCGCGCATGATGGTATTGGCAATGATGGGATTTATTTCGATGCCGGTGACGCTGGGACTGCCATTGGCTAGCGCGCGCAGCACATCCACACCGCCCCCCGGCCCGATAATGGCGAATTCGCCGCGCGGCCGAAGAACGTTGGCTAAGGCTGGCGGGGCCGACATTAAATCATGTTCCCATCCGGTGTCGTGCCAGTGGGCCAGGTCGCAGTTCACGATGAAGGTGGATGCGTCAGCGTCAATCACGATAGTCCTGGCCTGACCCTGGCGGTCAACTTCCACGCGAGACAGAGCATTCCAGCGGGCAAATTCCACCCAATCTGAATCACGAAGCATACCCTTCGCGTAGACCACATCAATCAGGCGATTCGAGTGGTTCGCCGCGATCAACACAATGAATGCCGCGATCAGCCCGATAGCCACCTTGCGCAAGGTTGGGGAATCGGCCCAGACCACGGCGGCTATCGCCATCACCACGGCAGCGGACAGAATGGTGTTCGGTCCTCCCAGCCAGTTGAGCAGGGGAACCACGGCCAGGCATGCCAGCGCTCCGCCACCCAGGTCGGCAGCGTACAAACGAGGAATACGCCGTGATTCTCGCGCGAAGATCACAGAGAATTGCACTCCTATCAAAAAGAAAGGCAGCGCCGCGCTGATGTAGATGGCGGTCAGGTTAAGAAAATTGCCGGCTGAAACCGTTAGCGTCACGGGGATGTGCAGAACAACTTCGAGCACGAATAACACAACCATTGAGCTATCGATCGAGAGGCGCGCCGCCAGCTTCCGTGTATCGGCCCGGGCCAAACGGTTCTTCAGCAGGTAGGCGAAAACTCCCCCGGCGCCCAGTCCCAACAGGGCAATCGAAATCGCCAGAAACGCGAAGTGGTAGAAGAGCACCACGGAAAACAACCGCGTCAGCGCCAACTCCAGCAACAGCGCTGCAAAACTGGTGAGCGCCAAACCCGCAAGCAGCGTGCGGTCGGGAACTCCGGCGGAGGAAGAAACCGGCGCGACAGCCTGAAGGGTGCTGGACATGAGCAATGGATGCGCCAGTCTAGCAGAAGGCCAGCCATCATGCGGCGCTGTTCAGTCCAGCTGGTTCAGCCTAGCTTTCGAGAATGACCTGTGCGATGGCCTGCTCCGCCGTGTGCGAAAGAGAAAGAGCGGCGTTCTTTACTCCCAGCCTGGCGGCGACCTCGGCGGCTGTTCCGTGAAAGGTGATGGTCGGACGGCCGCCAGGCAAGCGCATGACCTCGCAATCGCGCCAGCGCACGCCATGATTCCAGCCCGTACCCAGGGCCTTCATGGCTGCCTCTTTGGCGGCAAAGCGCGCCGCATAACGTTCCGCGCGGTTTGCCTTCGAGTCGCAGTAGTTGATTTCGCCGGGGGTATAAACGCGCTGCACAAAGCGGTCTCCGAAGCGTTCGATCGATCGCCGGATGCGAGCAACCTCCGCAATATCAATGCCTGTGCCGACAATCATGGTTTTCCGGACCTCACAACAACCGGTCGCCGCGGTAAATCAGCTCTCCCTCGACCATGCGTGCTTCTTTAGTCAGGCGATGAGGCTTCACTGGGCCGGTCCCATCGATGTGCAGCACTTCATGCCCATGCACGAGCAGCCAATCGGAAACCAGCATCCGGTGGCAGCGGAAGTATACGCGCTCAGCACACATGTAGGCAGTGGGGGAGTTTTCGGCCAGCGCAACCAGATTCGCCAGCGCGCTGTCGAATTCCGCAGTCAGCATGTAGTCGGCGTAATTGCGGAAGGTCGCATTGCGGAGAGCGATGTGGGGAGAATCGTCGCGGATTTTCTTGCGATAGCCGCCCAGGGCTGGCATCCAGAAATAGCGGATTGCGGCGCCGGGCAAACTTTTCTCCAGAGATTCGCGATTGAATTGCGGCAGCCGCCGCGACATGGGGAAGGCACGGATATCCACCAGTGTTTGGATCGAGTGAGTGCGAAGCGCCTCGAGTAAGTCTTCCAGTGGGCGCGTCGAATGTCCGATGGTATGGAGTGTAGCCAACACTGGTTCGATGCGAAAGCGTCACTGGACGACGCGGACGATAACGGCCGCCAGCGCGACATCCTGTTCCGGAAACACAGTGCGCAGATCGAGCAGGACGCGGCCTTCGTCTACCCGGGCAATGATCGGAGGATCTGAACCGCGCAGCCGCGCTGCCAGTTCGTCTGCGCTGAGGCCATCGCAAGTCAGCGCCAGAACAATGGTTGGCAAAACAGAAGAAGGGGCGGCCCCGCCCCCGAGGATCGATTCGCCGTCCACGAGTTCGGCTTTCACCGTGGGTCTAGCGATTCGCGCTGCCATTTTCCTGGCGCGTTCGCCGATCGCTTCCTTCGTGAGGTGCATCATGCGTAACGTGGGAATTGCGTCGTGATCCCGTCGAATGTAGGCGAGAAGAGTCGCTTCCAGTGCCGCATAAATCAGCTTATCCACCCGCAGGGCGCGAAACAGCGAGTTCAATCGCATGCGGGCTATCAACTCCGACCGTCCGCTGATCAAACCCGCCTGCGGGCCACCGAGGAGTTTGTCACCGCTATATGTGACAATGTCGACGCCGCTGCGCAGGCTATCCAGCACGCCCTGCTCGCCAGTGATCCCTACCGAGCGCAGGTCAAAAAGCGCGCCGCTGCCCAGATCTTCCATCACAGGAATGCCGCGCTTGCCCGCCAGGGCAACAAGTTCCGCCGTAGATGCCTGCGCAGTGAAACCTGTAATCTCGAAATTCGAACGATGCACTCGCAACAGCAGACGCGTACGTTCGGTAATTGCCTGTGCGTAGTCGGAAACGCGTGTGCGGTTGGTGGTGCCAACCTCGCACAGGATCGCTCCCGACTTTGCCATGACGTCGGGAATACGGAACGAGCCGCCGATCTCCACCAGTTCGCCGCGCGAGACAATGACTTCTCCTCCCTCCGCCAAGGTGTTTAACGCCAACAGCACGGCAGCCGCGTTGTTGTTGACCACGATGGTCGCCGTCTCTGCTCGCGTAGGGACAGCCGCCTCGGCGGTCGCGCCTGGGCTGATGCCGGCGGCATTCGTCTGAGCTGCCCCAAGCGCATCGCTCAACACCCTGCGAAACAACCGGTCGACATGCACGTCGCGCTTGCCCCGTGCCCCAGCGCCTAGGTCAAACTCCAAGTTGGAATAACTCGCACCCGTCCCGCGGATATGTTCGATCACGGCTTCGCTCAGCGGAGCGCGGCCGAGGTTGGTATGCAAAATTACTCCGGTAGCGTTGATGACGGACCGCAGAGAATAACTCAGCGCCTGGCGAAGCTGTTTCTCCACCGCCCCCGCCAGTCCGGAAAGTGCAAGCTCCAGCGCGTCACCATCCAGCAATCCCGTTGTGATTTCCCGCCGCAGGCTGGCGAGCACGATACGGGCGGCATCGACGACGGAAGCGTGGCCATCGCTCGCGGTCAGCGCGCTAACCGCCGGGATGCGCATCACTTCATCGACCGAAGGAAGCGTACGAAAAAGTTCGGATGCCGCGGCGGTTTTCACAAGAAGATTATCCCATGGCGGCCGAGGCCGCCGCATCTCTTGCTGCTGCATGGCTACAGCGTATGCAGATAGGCGAGCAGATCCTGTATATCTTGCGCGCTCAACACTTGACTGTAGCCGGGCATATCCGGGCGGCCATTGCGAATAATGTCAGTGACGCGATCATCGTTCGCGGGCAAGCCGTTAAGGGGAAGATACTGATGCTGGAATATTCCCTTCAGTCCCGGCCCTTTTTTCCCTTTCGTGGAGTAGGGTCGATGACAGCGGTCGCAGTAGTTATCGTAAAGCTTGCGTCCGGCTGCCTGCTGCGGATTGAGCCCGAGTTCGGCATCGGATTTACGGCGCTCTACGTCGCACCCCGCTAACGCGATTAGCGCAAGGCCGACGACGCACATCCAGCCGTGGCGGTGCCCTCGGTAGATCCAGTGGCCCCGACTATCCTTCGGCTCCATCCTCAACCTCAATTTCATTCTTAGTCCGAATTCCCGCCACTTCAATCATAGAGCAAAGCATGACGAACTATGGATTCTCCTTTCATTTAGAATCTGCCGCATGAGAGCTGTCTTTCAGTGGAGTTTAAAGACGCGCACGCTGGAACTCGGAAAGCGCACGCTCATCATGGGCATCGTCAATGTGACACCGGACTCTTTTTCTGATGGCGGCTTATACCTCGATCCTGAAAAGGCGATCACGCACGGGCTGCGGCTACTCGACGAAGGTGCCGACATCATTGACGTGGGTGGCGAATCCACTCGTCCCGGGGCCAGCGTGGCCGCTGCATCCTCGGCAGAGAAACGAGAGCCGGAAAAGAAGGACGAGAAACAGAGTCCGGAGGGCCCTCGCACTCCGCGGACTGCGGTGAGTGCGGAAGAAGAACTGCAGCGCGTGTTGCCGGTGATTACGGAACTGAAAACAGTGAGGCCGGATGCGGTAATCTCCATTGACACGTATAAATCCCTCGTCGCACGCGGTGCCGCGGAAGCGGGCGCGGAGATCGTCAATGATGTCAGCGGGCTGCGCTGGGATCGGCAAATGGCGCGGACCGTTGCCGAACTAAAATGCGGAGCCATTCTGATGCACATGCGTGGCCGTCCGGACGAGTGGCGCACTCTGCCGCCGCCCGGCGATATTGTTTTGCAGGTGAAGCGCGAACTCAGAGAGTGGGTGGAAGCGGCTGTGGTGGTGGGCGTGCGGCGGGAAAAAATCGTTGTCGATCCTGGATTTGGTTTCGGAAAAAACTTCGAACAGAATTATCCTCTGCTGGCTCGTTTTCAGGAATTACAGTCGCTGGGGTTGCCGCTGCTGGCGGGAACTTCGAGAAAGTCATTCGTCGGCCGAATGCTGGCGAACAACGGAAAGGATGCTGTTGCCGCAGACCGGATTTATGGAAATCTTGCAGCGCAGACTGCTCTCATCCTTAAGGGCGCTCACATCTTGCGAACCCATGATGTGAAGGCAGCGGTTGAAGCGGCACGCGTGGCCGATATAGTCATCGCCGCCCGCTGATGCCGACCTGCGGAAACCTGCTGCGAAATTGCGCGTAACCCTCTCGAGCAAAATTTATCTTTGTGTTTATTGTGTTTATTTGCCGCGGAGCTCGAGGGTGACCTCGGTAACGAAATGAGAGCCCTTTAGGCTCGGCTGCTGCCCCGCGCTCTTGTACCATCGGAGAGGAAGCCGCAAGACAGGCCTGCTAAGGAAACTTCAGAGAAGGTTTGCCGGATACGTTTGTTTGCGCCGTGACCGCTTTGCGCTAACGCTTCAATCCACGCTTCTTAACCGAATTACCAAACCATACTAAGAATTGACCGCCTGGAACGAAATTGGACCTTCTTATGTCTTCCCCTACGATCCGTCCGCCCAATATTCCGGTCCCTGCTGCTGCCGCTGCCGCACCGGCCTCTGGTGCCGCTGCCGCTAGCGCCGCAGCCGTGGCTCCAGCCCCGGTGCGAATGCCCACGCCCGATCTATTGGCAGCCATGCTGCGAACCTCCGCCAAGGTTAGCGACCTTTTTTTCTCGCCGGGAAAGCCGCCGCTGGTAGAAATCAACGGCAAACTGGCGTCCGCGGGAGCGCCGCGTCCCCTCACCGCGGAAGACACACGGCGCATTGCCAGTGACCTCATCGGTAACAACCTGCACGCCATCGAGAATCTGAAGAAGCTGGGATCCTGCGACGTGTCTTATAGCCTGCCGGGTCTGACCAGGTTTCGCGTCAATATCTTTATGCAGCGCGGAACCTGCGCCGTGGTGATGCGAGTTATTCCTGGCAAAATCCCGGACTTTGACACGCTGAACTTGCCTTCCGAGCTGGGGAAAATCGTAGGTCTGCGCAACGGCATCGTGTTGGTGACCGGCCCCACCGGCTCCGGCAAGTCATCCACTCTGGCCGCGATCATCGACAGAATTAATAGAGAGCAGTTTTATCATGTCCTCACCATTGAGGATCCTATTGAGTTCCTGCACCCTCATAAGAACTGCATCGTCCACCAACGCGAATTGCACAGTGATACTCCAAGCTTTGCCCTGGCTCTGCGGGCAGCGCTGCGTCAGGCTCCGAAAGTGATTCTGGTGGGAGAGATGCGAGACCGCGAAACGATCGAGATAGCAATGGAAGCGGCTGAAACGGGTCACCTGGTGCTCTCCACGTTACACACCATCGACGCTTCGAAGACGGTGGAGAGAATTCTTGGCGCCTTCCCGATGGACGAGCAGCACACGCTGCGAAACCGCCTGGCAAAAAGCTTTCGCTATATCATTTCACAGAGACTGATTCCCCGTAAGGATGGGGCTGGCCGCATTGCGGCAATTGAAATATTGAAGTCCACGTTGCGTACGCGAGACTATGTGGAAAAAGGCGAAGGGGAAGGCAAGACCCTGCTGGATGCGATGCGCGTGGGGGATCAAGAAGGCATGCAGCACTTTGACGGCGAGATCGAAAAACTCATCCGCGAAGGAATCATCGACTTGGAAACGGGACTGGCGTATGCGACGAACTCCAGCAATCTACAGCTCGAATTAGCCGACCTCTCATCTCCACAGGCCGATTCGCTGCTGGAAACCAGCGCAACCTAACCCCGATGGTGCCAGCTCCGGGTTGCCCGTGACTAGAGCAGCCCGCGGAGAGCATTAGCTTTAGCGGTGCTAGAAGACTCGCGCCGAATCCAGCAGAATCGTCACTGGCCCCTCGTTCACCAATTCCACCTTCATCCTTTCCTGAAAACGGCCGGTCTCGCAGCGCAGACCGGTAGAGCGAATCCGTGCCACGAAAGACTCGTAAAGTTGGCGCGCTTTTTCGGGGGGAGAGGCCCGATCGAATGAAGGGCGCTTGCCGCGTCTCACATCGCCGTAGAGCGTGAACTGCGAAACGGCGAGGACGCTGCCGCCGACATCCTGCACGCTGCGATTCATTTTTCCCGAATCGTCTTCAAACACACGCAGGCCAGCGATTTTTTCTGCCAGGTAATTTGCATCGACCTCGGTATCGTCATGGCCGATGCCCAGCAAAATCAACAGTCCGAGACCGATCTGGCCGGCGATCTCTCCATCGATCACAACTTGGGCGCGGCTTACCCGCTGCACGACGGCTCGCATGTGGTTTGACCGCTACGAGCGGCCACGTTTAGGATGCTGAAGGTATACCACAGCTCCGGCCTCGGAAAGTCCGGAGCTTTCTTTACAGCCATTTATCGCGACCGTTACACTACACATTCGCCTTTTTCCGTTGCAGTCGCGTCAGAATCATGAGAAGTCGGCTGGAGCAAGCACAGCGAATGCGGCGATCTTGAGTCTCAGACATCGAATTTAAAATCTAATTCAGGTTAAGCGAGGAGAAACATGGCAGCCGTTGACGAGAAAGTAAAGCAGATCATTGTGGAGCAGTTGGGGGTGGACGAAGGCGAGGTTACATCCAGCGCTTCGTTCGTGGATGACCTGGGCGCGGATTCACTGGATACGGTCGAACTGGTGATGGCTTTCGAAGAAGGCTTCGACATTGAAATTCCCGACGAGGACGCGGAAAAGATCCGCACCGTACAGGATGCCATCGATTACATCTCCAAGCATTCGAAAGGTGGCAAGTAGTTTGGGACGCAGGGTCGTAGTTACCGGCATCGGCCTGATCTGTGGCGTGGGCAACACCACCGGAGAAGTGTGGCAGGCCGTGCTCGCCGGCAAGAGCGGCGTGGCCCGCATCACCCAGTTCGACTCCAGCAACTTCGCCTGCCAGATTGCCGCCGAGGTGAAGAACTTCGATCCGCTGAACTTCATCGAAAAAAAAGAAGTCAAGAAGATGGGACGCTTCATTCACCTGGCGCTGGCCGCCGCGGATGAGGCGTTCAAAATGTCCGGGCTGAAAATCACCCCGGAAAATGCCGAACGCGTCGGCGTGCATATTGGTTCCGGCATCGGCGGGTTCGATATTATCGAACGCGAACACGCCGCACTCCTCGAGGGTGGTCCGCGTAAGATTTCCCCGTTTTTCATTCCGGCGGCCATCGTCAACCTGGCCGCGGGCCATGTGTCGATGCGCTTCGGCGCCAAAGGCCCGAATGAAGCGACCGCCACAGCCTGCACCACCAGCGCTCACTCGATCGGAGATTCTTTCCGCATCATTCAGCACAATGACGCTGATGTCATGATCGCGGGCGGATCCGAGGCGGCCATCACGCCCATGGGAGTCGGCGGATTCGCCGCCATGCGCGCGCTTTCCACGCGGAACGACGATCCGGAGAAAGCGAGCCGCCCCTGGGACAGGGATCGCGATGGCTTTGTCATGGGCGAGGGTGCCGGGATTCTAATGCTTGAAGAACTTGAGCACGCCAAGAATCGCGGCGCAACCATCCTCGCGGAAGTGGCGGGCTATGGAATGTCCGGCGACGCCTTCCACATGACGCAACCCGCCCCTGAACATGAAGGTGGCTTCCGCGTCATGCGCAACGCCGCCCGCGACGCGCGCATCGGCTCGGACAAAGTCGACTACATCAATGCTCACGGGACCTCCACGCCGATCGGCGACACGCTTGAGGCTCACGCCATCCGCAATTTTTTTGGGGAACGTAAAATTCCCGTCAGTTCCACCAAATCGATGACCGGTCATCTGCTCGGCGGCGCCGGCGGGCTCGAAGCCGGCATCACCGTTCTCGCACTCCGCGACCAGATCCTGCCTCCCACCATTAACCTGGTGAATCAAGATCCAGAAACCGATGCAATGGATTTCGTCCCCAACCATGCCCGCAAGGCTAAGCTGGAATACGCTATGTCGAATTCCTTCGGCTTCGGCGGCACCAACGGCGCCCTGCTGTTCAAGCGCTGGTCAGAATAGAATAATCCGCACATCTCTCAAGCACTCAGACCGCTCCCGGTGGGAGCTTCCGGCAAGCTTTCGCTCGCTTTTCCACCCACCAGTCCAACCAAGGTAATGACACCTTTGGACTCCGAGCCTTGCTCCTTAGGTGTCTTCCCATCTACCCCCAGCCGCGCCACAATAAAAGTCGCGTACTCGAAATCGACCCCAATGGAAAAAGCCTTCGCTACTGCCTTGGCGCCCGCCCCCACCAGAAAGGGGACGGCCCGCGCCGCCCTCGTCGACCTAAAAGAATCTGCCAGATCTCTGCTCACCGAATGCTTTCGCCAGTTCGGTATTGAGACAGTGATGGTGTCAACGAGCGCTGCGGAGCGCCTGCGCCTGGAGAAATTCGAAGCCTGCGTGCTCAATCTCGCTCCCGGCGCGGACGCTGTGATGGAGGCCGCACGCACTTCGCCTTCGAACAGCCGCATGGTGCTTTACGGCCTGGGCGGCAGTGCACATGAAGCCATGCGTTATTCCAAGTACGGCATCAACGCCATGTTTCAGGAGCCGCTGGAGCGGCCCGCGGCACTCAAACTGGTCCGCGCCACGCACATGCTTGTACTTCACGAATTCCGCCGTTATGCGCGGGTACCGATCATGACCGAGGTCACGCTCGTCAGCCCCGGCGGCCACCGCCTGAGTGCATCCAGCATCGATATCAGCTCCGGCGGCATGTCGTTAAAGAGCTCTGAGGATATGCCTTCGGGAACCAATATCGAAATCTCGTTTTCCCTGCTCACGCTGCCGCGTGTCAACCTCCGCGGAGTTGTTACCTGGCGTAAGAGCAAATCGTTCGGAGTGCGCTTCGATCCGGCCGACGACCGCCGCCACAAAGTCAAAGTGTGGATTGACGCTTACCTGGAAACCTAGCAGAAGCTTCGCTCCTCCGCGATCCCTGTGGGCATAGCCCCTCGGCTGTCCCGCCGGGCGAAACGAGGCGTACCCCTACACCGGCCCATTACAATATCTTCGTGACCGAAGCCAGCACTCGCGAAGCGCCTGCCGAGGCCGAAGGTTCTCCCCGTCCGCAGCGCTTTACTCTCCGCCAGCGAATCGTTCTGCGCATCATTATTTTTGCCGGATACTGGTTCATCCGGATCATCGGTCCGACGCTGCGCGTGTGCGTTTCTTCGGAAGAAGGCGCACAGCAGACCGTCGCACAGCGGCCGCTGATCGTCTCCTCCTGGCACGCCTCCATCATTCCCGCAACTTATATCTGCCGCAATATTGGCGTTCGTGTGATGAGCAGCAACAGCTATGACGGCGAATACATGGGGCGCATCATCGGCAAATTTGGATTCGTCGCCGTCAAAGGCTCAAGCAGCCGCAACGCTGTCCGCGCCCTGCTCGGGTTGCGGCGTGCCTTGAAACAAGGCTGGACCGTCTCCTTTACCCTGGATGGGCCGCGCGGTCCACGCTACAAAGTAAAGCCCGGACCGGTCGCCCTCGCACGTTCTTCCGGTGTTCCCTTGAGCATGTTTCACATAGCTGTCGAGCGAGCATGGATCCTCAACACCTGGGATCGCCTCATGATCCCGCAACCTTTTTCCCGGGTACTGGTGCGCTTCGGCAAGCTTATCCCGGTTCCGCCGGATGCCGGCGACCAAGAGATAGAATGCTATCAACAAGAGCTGCAGAACTCGCTCGACCGCGTTCGCGAATTCGCCGAAGGCAATATAGGGAAAGTCGGTTCGCCCGAATTGCCCTGTGGCACCTGAGGATCATAGCCGAGGATCATGAGCCGATGGAGAAAACGATCGCCGCAGCCTACACCGCCAGGAAAATAAGTCCCATGCTGGCTGTTGCCAACATGGATGAGACCCTTGCCTTCTACCACGATGTCCTCGGATTCAGCGCCGGGATGAAGTCTGCGGAGTATGCCATCATTGCGCGCGATGGCCAGACCATCCACTTCATGAAGGCCGCATCCGAAGAAGTGATGCGGTGCGTCCGCGGACATACTGAAATCTACATCGAAGTTTCGGGTATTGACCTGCTGTGGGAGCAGGTTAAAAGTCTCAAGGACCGCTACCGCATCCGCGACTTATTCGATAGAGATTACGGCATGACCGAGTTTCACATCGAAGATCCGAATGGCTGCCTGGTATTTGTGGGAGAGGAAACATCCGTGCGAACCCATGTTCCTGGAAGGTGAATCGTCTCGGTGACGTCAAGCTGCTTGTGTAAATACAGAGAGGGTGCGGGTTTTCCATTCCAGGTTGAATCTCTGGAAGATGGAGTAGATGATGCGGTCGACGCTTTCTACATTCACAAAGCAAACCATGGGGCGGGTTCGTCGGCGCA
>DATNKA010000291.1:0-3787 GCA_035603655.1 Candidatus Acidiferrales bacterium
GGAGAGAGGACATTCCCTTACTGGTTCGCTTCTTCGTCCAGAAACTCGCAGCGCGAATGCAAAAACACATCGAAACGATTCCGGCCGCCGCGATGAAGACCCTGACGAATTCGGACTGGCCGGGAAACATTCGGGAACTGGAGAATTTCGTCGAGCGCGCCGTAATCCTCACGCGCGGCAAGTCGCTTCAAGTGCCGATCACAGAATTGCTCAAGTCGAGAGTGGACTTCTCAGTTCCGAACAACAACGGCTCGCAAGACGAGATTCCCCGTATTGTGAGAGAAATAATCAGCGAAATCAACAAGGGGACCGCGAGAAGCGCAGCCAAAGAGCGCGACGAGACGGAGCGGCAGCAGATCATACGCGTCCTGAGCGAGACCAAAGGTCGTGTGGGAGGCGCAGACGGCGCTGCGGTGCGTTTGGCGCTCAACCGGACTACCCTGATTTCTCGCATCAAGAAGCTTGGCATTAATCCCAGACTGTTTTTCTGACTGCACTTTACCCACACCAACTCCGTCTATACCTTGAACGTGTTCCTCCATTTTGTATTCCTCCCTTACCGGAGTGAGTTAAGACATTCATCCCGCGTGTTCAGCGACTCGCGCGCGCGTTGAACTCCCGCCGCTGCGTTCTGACCAAGACCGCTTGACTGCAATTGTCCGCCCTGTTGAGAGCCGCTTCGTCAGTTTTGACACCGCAACACCCGTTTTCCCGCACAGCTTTGGAATCCAGGGGCTTGCCGCTGCTGAAGTTTGGTATGCGAATTGCCTTTCCATGGCGGGCGAAGAGCGAAGAGGAGCGGCATGCTGAAGATTTCTGTCATTGATAGCCGGACGGAGCGCCGGTTGGTCCTCGAAGGAAAACTAATCGCCCCCTGGGTTGCGGAGCTGAGGACCGCATGGAAGACCGTCAACGAGGAGATCGAGGGCCGCGTTTTAGTGATTGACCTGGGGAATGTAGCCATCATCAGCCCGGAGGGAGAGAGCGCTCTGTTGGAGTTGATGAATGCAGGCGCAAAGTTTCGTTGTAGTGGCGTGCTCACCAAGCACGTGATCCAAGAGCTCAGACGGAGAAGCAAGAGCGACTCGAGCAAAGCGACGGAGGTCCAAAGTGCCGAGGAACAATGAGCAGAAAGAAGCGAACCAGAGTGAAATCGTTTTCGACCGCGAAGTCTGGTGTGCCATTCGTTATCTCGATCCGGAATCAGGATCAGGTCGTAGGAAGGGTGACGTCGCGGCGGCAATCGCCGTGTTGGCGATAGTTTGCATGCTCTGTACGGTTATTTTTTACCTTCACCAGTAGTAGAGTCCGGAAACTCTGGCAAGCGCCGTTCCCCTTTTCTACAGCCCCCTTCACCCGCCAGCGGACCCACAGCCACGCCCCGACAGGTCTGGGGAAAATCGCTAGAGCCTCATTGCCGGTAGAAGGTTGCCGATTTGGCGCAACGCGAGCACTGTTGAAGCCAAATCGACAGCTTCAACATTTTGGCTTAGCTGGTTATTTGATCGCACTAGGAAGCGAGTTACATTTAATTACAAAATTTTCTGTGGTAGTTCGCTCAGGATCTGCATCGAATGAAATATCAGATCAAAAAGAGCGAGTCATGATTGCATTAGGGTTGGTACGTGTGATTGAGCAGCATTCCGACGAACTCGCTGCCGAGTTAATCGCGAAACTGGAAACTTCTTCGCGCTCCACCGATCTGCGTAAAGTCCCGGTCGAAGAACTGCGGCGAGGAATTTATGAAATCCTGCGGCACCTGGGAGAGTGGCTGCTCACCAAGACGGGACGCGACATCGAACAGCGTTATTTTGAGATCGGCGGACGCCGCGCGTCTCAGGGGGTAGCGCTTTCAGACTTCTGCTGGTCGATTGCTCTCACCAAGGGACATCTGTGGGAATTCCTGCAGCGCCAGGGCGTCATGGGCAGCCCGATTGAAATTTATGGCGAGATGGAATTGTTGCGACTGCTGGATCAGTTCTTTGATCGCGCTTTGTGCTTTGCGGCCGAGGGCTATGAGCAATACGTCCCGTTGCGGAACGGCTCTGATAGGCGCGCCCACGAAGCGCGGAAGGCAGCCTGGTAGCTGGCTCGTTGCTAACGAATAAATGGTCACGCATCGACAGCACTCGGCGGACCCGCGAGATCAGCGCCGCCGGTTTTTCCTAGTACTAGCGATTTCAAGGATTTCACTTTAGCCGTGTTTCGAAAGAACCTAATAAAGGCTTTCTCTGCATTTCTCTTCACCCTAATTGCAGCTAAACGCGACAGCATGCTTCTCCTCCTAGGAGAGCTCGCTGCCTTCTCGATGTCGAGGAGAAATCGACAATGTCGACTTTTGACACCAGCTGCCGAACGCTGGCTCCAATCACCCTTGTATTGCAGTGAGTTAGTAACATACTCCGGCGCCTTGCTCTGGCATCCCGGTTGCCCTTTCCTCAGTTGGAGTCGCCCCGCAGGCTTCATTCATTTGTTCCACCCCAGCCAATTTCCATTCGGAGAATACGCAATGTGCAGTCGAGCAGTGATAATTCGGACCAATCCTGGCGACCAGCGGAAATGGTCGACTCCTTATTCGTGCGCGCTAGCAGTTGTGGTTGTCGTATTTGTTGTGATGGCTGTCGCAAACCTTCGTGCGCAAACCGCAACAACGGGAGACATCGCCGGCGTTGTTACAGATCCAAGTGCAGCTATTGTGTCGGGTGTGTCTGTCAAGTTGAAAAACGTCGATACCGGCAGTTCCACTTCCACCACAACCAACTCACAGGGATCGTACAATTTTCCCTTTGTGCAACCCGGACATTACTCAGTCTCAGTCACCGCTGCCGGATTTCAAGAGATTATCAAGAATGTAACTGTCGCGCTTGGCTCCAGCGTTAAGGCGAACATGCAATTGTCGATCTCGTCGCAGAGTCAGACGGTGGAAGTATCGACAGAAGTGACCGGCGTTCAAACCCAGGACGCCAATATTGAAACCAACTTTAATGCCCAGCAAATATCCGTCTTGCCGAATCCTGGGAATGACTTGAGCGCAGTCGCTCTGACTGCGCCGGGCGTGGTGATGAACACCACTGGAGGTTCAGTTTTTGGCGGTGGGAATTACGAGTTCTTCGGCTTGCCATCGAACTCCAATGTATTCACCTACGATGGCGCCAACGACAACGATCCCTACTTCAACATTAATAATAGCGGCGCGACCAACCTAACTCTGGGCCTGAATGATGTGCAGGAAACTAGTGTGGTGACGAACGGCTATAGTGGGCAGTTTGGTGGCCTGGCCGGCGCGAACATCAACTATATCTCGAAGTCCGGCAGCAATTCCTTCCACGGGAATGCGGAGTACTGGTGGAACGGGCGCGCTCTGAACTCCAATAACTATTTCCGCAATCAGGCAAACGCCGTTGCTGGCAGCCAGGTCGATCCCCGCCCGTTCGTAAATGCGAACCAATATGCAGCCTCGATCGGCGGACCGATCAGGAAAAACAAATCCTTTTTCTTTGTCGACTATGAAGGCATTCGCTTAATCATTCCGTCACTGTTCTCGGTCAACCTGCCGACTCAGCGCTTCGAAAATGCAGTCATTGCCAACCTCAACAGTGTGAGTCCGGCTTCGGTGCCTTTTTACAATCAGCTATTCGGCATCTGGAACGCAACGCCAGGTGCGGCGCGCGCGCAGAACACTCTCACTGGTGGCGGTTGTTCGAACGTCACCAGCCTGGCAGGAATCGCATTTGGAGCCTCCAATCCGTGTGCCACGCAGTTGCAGGGCGGCACCTCTCAGGCCACC
>DATNKA010000292.1:0-4928 GCA_035603655.1 Candidatus Acidiferrales bacterium
CGATTTCGATCGCCTTTCGCACATCCACCTCGGCTACCGAAAACCGTTTACGATTGACATTCGCAAGAGCGCGCAGAGCGTAGCCTTCGGGAGATTCAGGTTGCAGTTTGATGATCTCCGTTGCTTCCTGGTCCAGAGCCTCCATGTCCCCTCTGCCCATGGCTAGACCGGCCAAAGTCCGGACAGCGTCGAGCAAGTCCGGACGAAGCCGTACTGCGTCCCTCCACTCGCTTTCGGCTCTTTCTATGTTGCCCAGTTTCTCGTATCCAATCCCCAGGACATAATGAGCCTCGCCGTTGCCCGGGTCATTCTTGATCACAGTTTCCAAAGCCGCCATGGCGTCGTTCGCATGGCCATTGCTGATTTGCGATTGGCTGCGATACACCAAAGCATCGTTGTCGTTCGGGTTGGCCTTGAGAACTTCAGCGTCAAGCCGGTTCGCTTCGACGAACTGACCCTTCTGCAGCAGAAGCTGGATGAAGTCTTTCTTTACTTGCAGGTCCGCCGGATGTGCCTGATTCAGGGCACTATATTCGGCAAGCGCCTTGTCGAAGTTGCCGCTCATCAAGTAGACATTTGCCAGCATGCGATAAGCGGCAGAATTGTCAGGAAAATCGTGTTTTGCGAGATTTGCAACACCTTCGGCTTCGGCTCTCTTGCCTTCCGCCAAGTACAAGCGCGCCAAGGCTACTCGCGGCTCAGGGCTTTTCTGATCGACAGCGATGGCTTCCTGGAATTCGCGCTCTGCGTCTTGGTTTCGGCTACGAGACTGGTAAAAGCTCCCGAGTAACAACCGGGCTTGCGCCGCCGCCGGATTGAGCGCGATTACTTTCTGAAAGCTGGCTTCCGCCGCATCTGGTTGAGAGTCTCTTACCTGTAAAAGGGCTAAGCTTAGATAAAATTGCCAGCGGCCCGAGTCAAGAGCGATGCTCGCTTGCATCTCTTCGATGGCTGCGCCCACTTCACCCTGCGCTGCGAGAAGGTTTGAATCTACTGAATGAATTGACGGATCGTTCGGCCGCTGCTTCAGCAAGAAATCGACTTGCTCGCGAGCCTCCGCAAGATTGTGGCCGAGGATCAATAAATTCGCGAGTTCGACGCGAGCCTCATAATCGTCGGGTTGGAGCTGTATGGTTCGCCCCAGTTCTTGCAAGGCGCCTTCCGGTTTCTGCAACCTAAGATAAGTCTCAGCCAGTTGGTGGTGTGCTTCGGTATAGTTTGGATCGACCTTGACCGCATTGACGAACTCGATGGCCGCCTCAGCGTACTTAGCTTTCCCGAAATAACGTTGGCCGCTCAGGAAATACTTTTGGCGGCGCACTTGCGGATTCCCCGAGCACGCCGAGAAAATAAGAGGTAGCAAAACCGCGCAGCTGACAAACTGAAGAGAGCAACGGAATCTCATCCAAATCCTGATGGCAAATGTGCCGAAGAGAAGTGTGTTTCCTTAACCTACAACAGTGCGTCCCGCTGAAGAAGGGCACTAAGGGGTAGTATCAGTAGCAAGAAAGTCTAAAAAAGTAACCAGTTGCAGTCGCTTGCAACGGGTCGCAGATATTATCAGTCTTGACACTGGCAACATTCGGCGACAGAATAGCTCCGGTTACAGGCACTTTGTATGTGCCAGAAGTAGCTACTCGAATATCCCTCCCCCGAATAAGAGAGGGAATCAACAATGCGTAGTTTCTCCGGGATGCTATTAGTAATAACCGTAGCGCTGGTTAGTGTGACGCCTCTGGCTACGGGCCAAACTTCAGTTCCGATGTCCTTTGACGGCTCTTATAGCGCGGTTTCCTGTGCGGGACCCGAAGGATGCGTTGGAGCCGGACTCTATGGTGGCACAATAAATGGAGTCAAAGTCGGCTCCGGTCATGCCGTACCTGGCATGATATGCGACGATTACTTTGACAACATTACTGCTGGCGAACATTGGACAGCCAACGGTATTAGTGCTGCTAGCCTGAATGCGAGCAACGTCGGAAGCCTGACTATGTTTGGGAACACGATGGGTTCGGCTGCGATCAAGGACTACACCGAAATCGCGTACCTGGTCAGTCAAATGTTCTTCGCGAATCCCACCCAAGCACAGCAGGCTGCGATTTCGGAAGCGATTTGGTTTATCTCGTCCGGCGGCAGCAGTAATGCTGGAATCCCCAGTACGACAGAGCTAGGCTATCTCACGGCGTCCCTTACAGCTTGGGGCAATGGAGCTACCCTCAGTCAGTACGGAAATCTTGATATCTATAACCCAACCTCAGGATCGCCGAGGCCACAGGAAATGTGGAGCCTGGTTGCGGTTCCCGAAGGCGGAGCGGCGTTGTCGTATCTGTTCCTGGCCAGCCTATGCTGCGCTGGAGCCATATTCGTGAGGTCCCGGCGTCAACCTTGCCCGGTGGAGTCCGCTTAAGAAATCGGCCTTCCCCCCGACTCAAGAGAAAAGGCGTGCCAAACCAGGCGCGCCTTTTTTCTCGGTCGTCCCTCTCTGAAGTGGATAAGCTCTACCTCTTTGTCAGCCCACCCTCCTGCAAATGCGTGGCAGATAACCAGTCAAAATCGAGACTCGGTTCCGTACCCGGCTGAGAGAGCTTCGTAACTGCCTCTTTATGCGCTTCCTCAATCTGACTGGCAGTCAGCATCTTGGTGATGAGTCCCTTGGCTTGTGACGCCCGCTCGAGAGCGACGAGATACCACGTGTAAGCGCGAACCGCATCCTGAGGGTCAGTTCGCCTCACCAGATATAGTTGCGCGAGAGCCAGCTGTGCGGCCGGCAAGCCCGCTTCCGCCGCTTTTTGTAGCAGGGCAAACTCATCGCGGAATTCGGCCCGTCCGGAGCCGTTCCCTGAACCTTCCGTAGCCGACTGGCCCGGCGCAGACTGGTTCAGAGTCATGAACAGAAGCTCGATCCGGCTGGAAACACCCAATTTGTCAAACACCCGAAACAAGTGATTCTTTACAGTGTGTTGGCTCAGGTCCAGGCGTTGCGCAATCTCGCGATTGCTGAGCCCCTCGGCCAGGCAGCGCACAACCTCTAATTCACGTTTAGAGAGCAAACTCAGACCGTGTGCATTCACGGCTCGGACCGTGGGAGCGCTAGCCAATGCGTCGAGGGCAACAATCATTTCCCGACTGCTGGCCCATACTTGTCCCTCGTGTACGCACTGAATACATTTGCAAAGGAGTTCGACGGGCTGAGTCTTGCTGAATATCCCTCTCGCGCCGGCGCGAAAAGCGTTTAAGACAATTTCATCCTTCAAAGAATCCATGAGCACTACGGCCCGAATCGTTCGACCGGCCGCGCGCAACTCGCGCAGGACTTCAAGACCGCGAGCGGGCTGCTCATCCAGATTTGCGCTGATCACGAGTACATCGCTATTCAGGCTTGCGACAGCTGAAACTAAACTGCTCGAGCTAGAGTCGAAGGGAATTACTTCAAGCAGAGGATCGCGCTTCAAGGCGTCCGTAAGCAGGTGCGTATGTATGCGAGAACCGTCGGCAACGAGCACTCGGACTATTTTTTTCCGAGTCTTCGAATCGCTCAATATCGCCACCTCATGACATCTCTGCGAATGTCTTGGAGTCGTAATTTGGGGGATAATTCAGAACGCCCATGTTATCGTCTTGAGAAAAGCAATGCAACTGCCGCGAGCCAGACCTTCCGAGAAGTTGCAATAGCGTTCACACCGCGAAATTCGACACAAGTTGACGGAAAGAAGGGAGGTTTCACAAGTTTGGGCGTCAGTGACCGGCGCCACTTGGCTGGACGTAAGACGCTTATATTTAATGACTTGGCCGTCTTACGTCTACGAAAGGCGGTATCATTCCGGCGTGTTCTAACGAGTTTGCTCTCTTCAGCGTGAGGTAAAAGCCGTAGAGTCATTAATCTCTGTGTTAAGAATGATGGACCATATCTTGTTGAGAAGAAGGATTCAGGGTATTTATATCCATTGCAAGCCGGTGCAATGCTGTATACTGTCTTTCCAGCAGTGCAGGAATTGCGCGTCAGAGCTCCCTCTGCAAGGATTTGATTAGCGGGAAGCCGCTTCTCCCCCAGGCTCCTGATCACTAGCATGGAATCTCTTGATAAGCGGTTGTTCAGTGGGCTAAGTAGCCTCTTGATAAGCGCGAGAAGAATGCTATAATTACGATAATAATAGTAGGGATTACTCACTAACCCCCCAGGTGAGTGGCGAGCGGTAATCGGCAACCTTAAATTGTAACTAACGAATTTGTAAGGCAACTTGAATTTGATTTAACAGGCGGCCAGATCTCCCCCGGCTTCCTGACCACGGGTCTTCCCCCTGAAGTCTCGTAATTGAGATTTCGAAAGCGACACTCTAGCTGTTTCTAATTTTGGGGTCATTCTGAGAAGAGTGACTTAGAGGGCGAAGCTATGTCAGTCTCTGACGTACCGTGGAATCCGCAGCAACCCGTTGCACTCATGGAAAACGAGAGCGAGCAATGGTACGGACTACATACCCGTCCACGGCATGAAAAGATTGTGGCTCATCGTCTGGCGGAGAGAGGTGTGACCACATTCCTTCCTCTCGTCACCGAGGTGCATCGCTGGAGCGATCGCAAGAAATCAGTGCAGTTGCCGCTGTTCAGCTGTTATGTCTTCGCCAAATTCATACCGAACCGGGTGGACCGCCTGCGCGTTCTCCGCGTTGACGGAGTTTTTGCACTGGTCGGGGCTTGCGGCGAGGGCGCACCGATTCCAGATGCCGAGATCGACGCGGTTCGAAGCCTGGTCGAAACCCAGCTGCCCTGGTCTTCCCATCCATACCTGAAGATTGGCCAACGGGTGCGAATCCGGAGCGGAGCACTCGACGGCATGGAGGGCATACTGGTCTCGCGTAATGGAGACCGCACGCTGGTTATTTCGGTAGAGGCAATCCAGCGCTCGCTGGCGGTACGTGTAGAAGGATACG
>DATNKA010000293.1:0-2779 GCA_035603655.1 Candidatus Acidiferrales bacterium
TAGATTATGTAGCTTCTCTTTGAGGTTAACGCTCGAATCCAGCCTGCGATACCCGCGGTCCGATTGGCCTTTGATGGCCGCGTTAGCCTCTCTCTTCGCATGGGGTTGTAGCTGGTTGCAACGGAGCCCCCTAGTCTTTTAGGGTGGAAGCTCATATCCCGATCGCTTCAGTTGAAGCTCAGCCAAACGTCGCATCCGGCATCCCGGGCAGTTGCGTTTGCCAATCAGGTTTCGTATGATACATCGCTGCGGTTGTCTTGGTTGGCTTGACGCAAACGGAGGGCGCATCAGCGGTGAGGAAAGACAGTTACGGTGGATAGGCGAAGGACGGTTTTCGACCCATTGGTTATTCGAAATTTTGATGTGAGAGAGAAGGCTTGTCTGCCCATCACGAACAAAGCGAGCCGTCTTAGAGGCCCAGAAATGCTTGGCGTCACCAGATTCCGTTTAAGTTGCCTAGCACTTTCGCTACTACGATATTCGGCGACAGTGGAACTGTCATTCACGATCTGAGAGCGCGATGTTAAAGGCTACTACAAATCTTGCTCCGTCTGAATTGTCGCCAATCCCGACAGACGAACCGTCGGTAGCCGAAACGATCGCCCGTGGCCTTGGCATCGTCCGACGGCAAATCTTTGCCGTCTCTGCTTTTGCGCTGCTTGGTCTGGCTCTCGGCGGCATTTTTTTCGCGAAAACCCCGCCGAAATATATTGCCACGGCGACATTGTTGGTCGATACGCGCAAAATGGAGTTAGTTCAGCAGCCCGCAGTCTACAACGATATGTCCATACAATCCATGGGCGCAATGGAGAGCCAAGTGGAGCTGCTGAAGTCTGACGAAGTCGCGCTTAACGTGATTCGAAAGCTTAATCTATCGGAGGATCCAAGATTCATTGGAGGCGGACGTGAGGGCGCTCTTCAATCACTATTGTATAGGGTCGCGCCCAGTTATTTTCGTGAAACGCCCGCGCTCAGCGAGGACGAGCGCCAAAACTTGACTCTCAAGCTCTTTACTAAGAACCTATCCGTAACGCGAATTGGCGTCACCTATGCGATGGAAATCAACTTTGAGTCCCGATATCCCGATCTCGCTGCCAAAGTGGCAAACGCGGTCGCCGGGGCATACATCGACCTGCAACGAACCACTGAATACGAGGCGGCCCGCAGAGCCAGCGATTGGCTGGAGCAGCGTATCCCAGAGCTGCGCGCCAAGAGTGAGGATGCGCAAAAAGCCGTGGTCGACTATAAGCAGGAGCACAACATCGTCGAAACTGACGGTGGTCGGTTAGTCGACGAACAGCGTCTGACCGGCATGAACGATCAATTGAACGCCGCCCACGACGAAACCCTCAAGGCTAAGGCTAGGTTCAACCAATTTTCTGTAGCCAAAGGTATCGAGATCCCGAGTACGGCTGCGATCGGATCGGACGCCCACGCTGCCTCACCTGATTGTTTGGACAAACTGCGCAGTCAGTATCTTGATGTCGTTTCTAAAGAGGCGGACTCTTCGGCGAAACTTGGGCCTAACAACCCAGCCATCATTAGCCTTCGCAATCAGAAAATTCAGTTGCGTTCTGAAATCGCGGAGGAAATTCAACATCTCAAAGACACAAGCGGAGGTGATTACACGGCGGCGCAAGAACGTGAGTCGACGCTGAAGAAGGAATTCAGCGAGGCTGTGACGCAGAATCAAGAAGCGAACCAGGCGCAAGTGAAATTGCGGGAACTGGAAGCCTCAGCACACGCATACCAAGACTTATACAATACATTCATTAATCGCTACAACGCTTCACTTCAGCAAGTGGCGTCGCCGATCGCGGAAGCGAGCGTCATTACGTCTGCTACGCCGATTATTCAAAGAGACTATAAGAAGACTTTTCAAATCGCGGCACTCTTTCCAATTGGCGCGCTCGCGCTGGGATTCGGCGTCGCCTTGCTGCGTGAGGTACTGGGCGGGCGCGTCTTCCTCACAAGCAAGTCTGTTCAATCTCACTTGCGTATCGGGTGTATCGGCCTCCTTCCAAAACTCGAAAAAGTCAGGCGGCGGCGCTGGCGGGCGAAAAACCCGCCGAATCCAATTGCTTCGAGAACGCTCGTTCGAGGGAACTATGAACTCAGCTGGTCCGTGGTCGAGTATCCGCTCACCCAGTTCTCCGAGGGAGTCCGTTCGATCATGTTGGCCATCGACTTGGAGACCAAGTCCACGTCCAATCGGGTGTTCGGGCTGACCTCGTCAATCCCCGACGAAGGAAAGTCGACCACCTCGCTGGCGATGGGACTGCTATCTGCACTGAATGGAGCGTCCGTGGTTGTTGTAGACTGCGACCTCAGAAATCCGTCCTTGAGCCGCTCTCTGACGCCAAACGCCACCAGTGGAATTGTTGAACTCGCTAACGGGCAAGCTTCGCTTGAGAACGTTGTGTGGAAGGACGGAGCGACGGGAATGGCGTTCCTTCCAGCGATGCCCCACGTAGGGCCTCCAGATCCACCTTCGATTCTCGCCGGCGCTAAAATGAAGCAGCTTTTCGACGAGCTGCGAAAGCAATACGATTTTGTTCTTGTTGACCTTTCGCCAATTGCGCCAGTCATCGATGTTTGTGCAACGACAGAATTCATCGACTCCTATGTCCTTGTCATCGAATGGGGACGGACAACTATCGACGTCGTTCAACACGCTCTTCGCGCGGCTCCGCTTCCCTCCGGATCGATAATGGGTGCGGTGCTAAACAAGGCAGACGTCAAAATCCTAAAGACCTATGATCCTTATCTAACGGTTTAT
>DATNKA010000294.1:0-3148 GCA_035603655.1 Candidatus Acidiferrales bacterium
ACCAGATCGATGTTTTCGTCCTTCAACCGTGCGCCGAATAGCGATCGCGCGACCATCGCGAAGGTAATTTTCATCAGCTGGGGATAGATGTCGACGGGCCCTTTACGCGCCTGTTTGTCGAAATCCCGGAGCGAGTCAGCAAGGGAGTCCTGCATGATTGAGGAGAGCGCTTCGAGTTGTGATCGATCGAAGCCCTTCTGGATGAGGCGCCGCTGCGTCCGCCAGGCTTCTCCCTCGGTCGTGAGAAGACCTTTCCCCAGGAAGTGGCCCATGCGTTTTACCTGAATTTCGGATTTTTGGTAGTTCTCCGAATTGGTTTTTAACACGTGCTGAATGACCGCTGGGTCAATCGTAACGATCACTTCTTTGAGGCCACCCAAATAGAGCCGGAACGTGTCGCCGAAGGTTTCGTTGTAACTGGACAAAACCTGCACGGGATTCTGAAACATTGCGCGGGAATCGGCGAAGCAGCGCAATCGGGAAACGACCGGGATAGCGGTGGATGAGCTCATGCCCACCCATCCCGATACTTGCCTCGAACCGCAGGTGATTGCATATCACTAGTAGGAAGTAGCGAGGCCATAGGTAAAGAGAAAATATTCAGAATCAGTTTGCGTTCCCCAGCTGCTTCAAGAGTATCAGATGATGCCGGATTGCCTGAGTCATGGTGGGGTGCTGCCGATAGGGAACCCCAAACTCTTCTGCCGTCTCCTTCACGATCCTGGTCAGAGGAGCGTAGTGGGTGTGGCACACGAAAGGGCACAGATGGTGGACGATGTGATGGTTGAGTCCGCCGGCGAGCCAACCGACGAGCGGGTTTTCCGTCGCATAATCGGCGGTGGTTGCGAAGATGTGATACACGCCGTTGTCGAACTCACCGCGGTCCGTGGGAAAGTAGGTGGTGTCGATGGTATGGGTCGTCTGGAATACCAGCGTTACGGCTAAACCGACGAACAAATGGACCAGCAGGAACGCCCCGGCAACCAGCAGAGGCGATTTTCCCAGCACCAGCACAGGTAAAATCAGCATGTAAGTGAGGTAGAAGGCTTTGCCGCCAAACAAAATGGCATATTCGCGCACAGGATGATTAGCGCGTTTCAGATAATCGTGGGACGGAAAGAAAAAGCTTGCGAAGTCCCTGAATAGCACGTAGTCCAGAGAGAACATTGCATAGACGAACAGCGCATAGACGTGCTGGAAGCGGTGCCACGGCGCGCGGGATTCATGGGGCGTAAAGCGAAAGATGCCGCGTCCAGAAAGCGCATCATCTTCGCCGTGGAGATTGATGCAGGAGTGATGGCCGCGATGATGGAGGATCCGCCACATGTACGAGCTGATTCCACACAAATCGAAAACATAGTTCAGAGTTTTGTTGACGCGTGGCCGGGATGAGATGGCGTTGTGATTGCTGTCATGCGCGATGTTCAGCAAGAGGAATGTCTGGGCGAGGCCACCTAAAAGATAGAGGGCCACAAACTTCCACGAATCGGGCCGCAGAGCATACAGAGCAATCCAGGCCCCCACCAGGACTGCCAGACCCACCGCGACCTTAATCCACATCGCGCGGTCCGCTTTGGGGGTAATATTCTGCTCGTCAAAAAACCTATTCAGGCGGCGGCGTAAGACTTTCGGAAATGTAGCTGCACCAACTGGTTCGGTAGCCGACGCCGCTGAGGTTTCCGAAGGTACAAGATCGGCCGTTTCCGGCTCTTGAGCGATTGTGGCTTCGGATTCGAACGTCACCGGCGTCTCCGCGATCGTGCTAATTGGGCCCGACGCGTTCCATACGCCGCATCCGGGGTCCTGACCCTCAGCGAAATTGGTGCCGTGCCGATAGCCTCGCAGCACGATTTTAATGCGGGCCCTCAAGGACAATCAAGAACATTCGGGACGGAAAGTGCATGGTTGCAGAGTGTGAACAATGCAAGCGACCACGCATGGCATTGTCCATGACGCTTTGTTAATATATTACCGTCAATGAACCATAACGAAACGGGCTTCCTGCAAGAGACCATCGAAGGTCGGCGGAGCTCCGCAATTCCCGATCGCGCCCTTGCGCGCCAAGAAGGAAAACATTCAATCCCCAGAGTATCGAATGACGCCTATGCTCAGAGAAAACTAATCAGACATTCTCACCCTCGGCCTACATTTCAGGTTTTCACTTTTAAACTCAATCGCCGATCGCCTCGTTTGCTGAGGAAGATATGTTTCGTTGACTGGTTTACGTTTTATTCAACATTGGAGAATCGCTGATTGATGACGCCGTCAATTTTAGGCCACCTGGACAGGCTGGCAGATGAGCACCCCGACAAACTTCTTTATTCCTACCTCGATGTAAACGGCGATCCGATCGAGAGCTACACCTACGCGTCGTTTCTCCAACGAGTGGAGGCTATCGCCGGACATTTGTGGAAAGAGGGTCGGTTCGCTGGGGGCGACCGGCTGCTACTCGCATACCCGCCTGGGCTCGAAATGATTTGCGCATTCTTCGGCTGCGTGCGCGCCGGATTGATTCCCGTGCCGGTGTATCCCCCCAGTTCGCGCGGATTTCAGAGCGCTCTATACAAGATGGTACACATCGCCAAGGACTGCCAGGCGGCTGGGATCTTAACCAGCAGAGACTACCAGGCATCCCTGAAGACCAATCTCGCCAGAAGTGGAGTGTCGGCGTGCGGTATTGACGTAGATTACATTTCCGGTCTGCCATGGATGGCTACGGAAGAATTCGTGACTCCGATTGCGGGCCGACCGGCTGCCGCTCATTCGAAGGTCTTGTTTCTGCAGTACACCTCGGGCTCGACGATGGAGCCTAAGGGCGTGATTGTCACGCACGAAAACATTCTGGATACGTGTCCGCTGGTGATCGATCACTCCTCGCCAGTCGTCATCTCCTGGCTTCCCCAATATCACGATATGGGGTTGATTGGGTGCTACCTATATCCGGCACTGAAGGGTGGCACGACGTACGGGTTTTCCCCCACCGACTTCATTCAGCGGCCGATCCTGTGGTTCGATGCGATGACCGCCTACCGCGCTACCGCGACGGCTGCCCCCAACTTCGCTTACGACTATTGCCTCCGCGCCGGGAGACTTTCCAAAGAGAGCCTGGAGGCGTGCGATCTCAGCTCTCTTCGCGTTTTGATGTGCG
>DATNKA010000295.1:0-3313 GCA_035603655.1 Candidatus Acidiferrales bacterium
AACCTGTTCGGCTTGCGGATTCACGTAAGTGAAGCGCCATTCCTTGTCCAACACGATAAATGCGTCGGTGATACTTTCGAGGATGTTGGCAATGCGCTCGTTGGACTCGCGAAGTTCTCGCTCCGCACGCTCTCGCGCCAGGAAAACCGCCTGGGCATTTTGCAGCGCCACTGAACGGAGTAACTGTTCTTCGTTGTTGTCGAATTTCATCTCCCGTTCCCGAGAACTGCTTCCGCAAGCTCAGTGCCCCTGACCCGGGCACGAATCTTCGCAAACGCTGTCTGACGCGTCGTCGAAGTGTCATCACTGAAAGGTGCGAACCCGCAATCGTCTGTGGTCCCCAGCTGTTCGATCGGAATGTAGTTTGCCGCTTCGAGCACCCGGTCGCGAACTTCCTCGGCCGTGTCGACTCGCGGATCGATGGGTGAAACCACGCCTACAAACACGCGCTGATCCGGCTTGAGATATTGACGAATAATCTTCAGCACGCGTTCGCGATCCTTCTCCCCAGCGAGCGCGATGCAGAAGTTTCCGGCGCGCAGTTCGAACAAGCTGGGCAACAGCTCCGCATAATCGACATCGGCACTATGTGTGGAGTCGCGGTCCCCGCCGGGGCAGGTGTGTACAGCAATACGCTGCCGTTCCTCCGGCGTGAATCGCGACAGCGCCAGATTGTTCAGCCCAATGAAACTGTTCAGAAGATCGCCAGAGGGATCGAGTTTGATGGCCAATCGTCCTTCCGTGAAATCGATCTGTACTTTGTACGCGCCCTTCTCGAAGCATCGCCGAATTTCCCTTTCGTGCTCGCGCAACAGATCGTCAATGAATTCCTGCCGCGAGTAGCCGGGGATGTCTTCCGCCGGGTACATCAGGCTGAGAGCGGAGGGCGAGATGACCGCCTGCTTAAGCGGCCTGTGCGCGTAGCGCTTGGCCACATCGAGGTAGCGGTCGGCACAAACTCTGTAGCGAAAGGGTCCAGCGGTCAGCCGCGGCATCCGCCGCACGTGACCGGCGGAGAACGGAATCTTGAAACCATCTGGCGCCGTATTCTCCAATCCGTGCACAGAATACGTCCAGAAGTTGTGATACTTCCGCTGCTCACCATCGGTAATGACTGGCGAACCTGTCTTCTCAAACTCTTCAATCGTGTCCCGGATCGCTTTTTCATACAAAGGATCCAACTTCTGATCCGCGTAATCGCCCGCTTCGGCGATCGCCTCAATCAGCTCCACGGGCCTCGGAATGCTTCCAATCGGCTCTGTCGGGATTTTCATGCCTGTGCGTCGGTCCGTGACACTCGTTGCCTGATTCAAGTTCCCGTCCGGCTTAGAGTAGAACCAAAATCTATGAAACCAGGTCCGGATTCCATACAGTTTTCCCTGTATAGCGCAGCCCTCTCCGCCGAAACGCGCGCGAAGGTCGTTTTCATTCGCACACTCCTCCGGAGCTCAGTTCGGCAGCATCCCGCATGTCCGCAACTTTTTTCACTCTCGCACTTGACTTCCGGTTGAATCCTTGTAATAACTATTCGGTCCTTCCGGACGGGTTTGGGGGTGTGTCTGTTTGGCGGAAATTCGACTGCAAGAGGGTGAATCCCTCGAGAACGCTCTGCGGCGTTTCAAGCGGAAAGTTCAGCAGGAAGACATCATCAAAGAGGTTAAGCGCCACTCCTTTTACCTGAAGCCCGGCGAGAAAAAACGCGTCAAAGCCGCACTCGCTCGCAAGCGCGCTCGCAAGAAAGTTCGCAAGGAACAGGATTAAGCAAGCAGATCTCAAGGAGCTGATCTTAAAGGAGTAAGACTAACGCAGTAAAGGGTCGTCCCCTTCCCGGGGCGGCCCTGCTCCATCTGGCCCCCACCAGGTAGAGTTGCAGCTGGGATCATTCAAGCACTCATCATTCATTCGGCATTCAAGTACGAAGATCTGTATCCACGCCCCAATCCGGGTGCGTGGTGGGCCGAGTCCAGGGGCAATTTGAGGGGGATGTACACAGTCTGTGTTTCCTGTGACCACCGCTTTCCCCGCGTGTGGCGCTTGCAGCACGGCCATCCAAGGGAGCCATCCTCAATGGAATTTAAGGATAAGGTACTGACCTGCATCGACTGTGGTGCTGACTTTGTCTTCACCGCCGGGGAACAACTGTTTTTTCACGACAAACAATTCAAGAACGAACCTAAGCGCTGTAAGGTTTGCAAATCCAAACGCGTCGCCGTTCTGGCTGCGCCGCAATCGATCAGCAGCGGGAGCCATTACTCTCGTGTCGAAACTCGAGCCACCTGCTCGCAGTGTGGCAAGGAGACTACCGTCCCCTTTCGCCCCACCCAGGGCCGCCCTATCTTCTGCCGTGAATGTTTCACGCAGAAGAGAAATGTAGCCACAGCCTGACCGCTTCGCATCTCCCCCCGATGACGGCGCATCATCTGTCCCCAGCCTGTCGTCGAAGTGTGCCCGCGGAAATCCGCTCACTTGCGATACCATAAATCCGTGCTCACCTACCATGTCCAGAACTTCGGATGCCGCGCCACCCAAGCCGACGGGGCTGCCCTCGAGCACCAGTTCGACGCCCGCGGCCTCGCCTCCGCCCCCGCTGCCCAAGCCGACATCGTCTTACTGAATACTTGTACCGTCACTAATTCCGCCGATCAGGACGCCCGCGCCGCCATTCGCCGCATCATTCGCCAGAATCCGCTGGCAAAAATCATCGTCACCGGATGCTACGCCCAGCGCGCTCCCCACGAAATCGCCGCACTCCCCGGCGTCGCCGCGGTAATCGGCAACTCCCACAAACATCAACTCGCCGATCTTGTTCTGCCGATTCTTTCCGATTTAGGGCGGCGCAGCGCTTCGAGCGCTGCGCTAGACCCTATCAATTCAGTCGCGGCTTCAGCCGCTGAGGGACTCGCATTCCTTCCCCTCGCGAATCTCACGGCCCAAGCTCAAGGCCCTCGTCTGTTCGTCTCCGACATTTTCGCCCACACCGAGCTCCTCGCCGCTCCCGTCTTCGAATCCGCAGACACCGCCGCTTCTCACCCGAACCATCGCACTCGCCCTAACCTCAAAATTCAAGATGGTTGCGACAATCGCTGCTCCTTCTGCGTAATCCCCAGCGTCCGCGGCCAGAGCCGTTCGCTCCCGCCACATCAAGTCATTCGCGAGATGAACACTCTCGTAGCCGCGGGCTACCATGAAGTAGTGATCAGTGGGATAAACTTAGGTCGCTGGGGACGCGATCTAATGTGGAGCGGGCCCTCTCCCGCGCCAAAACTCGCCAGAAACAATCCCCCTCAAAGTTTCGAGGATCTCATACGGCTGA
>DATNKA010000296.1:0-6051 GCA_035603655.1 Candidatus Acidiferrales bacterium
CCACGCTGACAAAGCAGAGTTGGTGCTTCGCGATGTGCTTTCACCCGAACCGGTGAGATTACACATAACGTCCCGCACCCAGATCGTACGAGGTGAGCAGGCTGCATCGGCGCGCGAACTGGTCGCAGGAACGCTGGTCGAAGTAGATTTCACTTCCCAGAAGGACGGCCGCGATGCGCAACAGGTTTCCATTCTTGCCGTTCCTGGAACCAACTTCACGTTCGCAGGCGTAGTCACGGCTCTCGATCTCCGCATTGGTCTCCTCGTCCTGACTTCGGTTACTGATCACAAGGCCTATGAGATCTACATGGATCCTTCCGTAATTGCAGTCGATGATCAGCTCCACCCTGGAGCCGACGTGACCGCCGTGGCTAAGTTCGATGGATCCCGGTACGTGGCCCGCAGTCTCACGGTCAATTCCCGCTAATGGAATGCTGATAGATCAGCGCTTTGCTCTTGTCGTATCAGCCTGGGACGCAAAGCGCTGTTAACCGAAGTCCTCGATCCACCGCCGATTGTCGGGGAATTCATTCCATCGATACTCGCCTTCAATGCTTGAACGCGCACGAGCGAGCGCACGCCCGTGGTCACATCGTCTGCGGGGTGCACGGTCCCGGGGGAGCGACCGGCGCTGGCGGAGTTGGCGGGGTTAACCATGGAGAATTCGTGAAATCGAAGAAATCAAGCAGATCTGGTTGCGCTGCGTCGCGGCTCGTGAGATGCGCGCCCGAGCCGATGAAACGGTTTTCGACAAACTTTATGATTGCAGTGTGGTCCATGGGTACGTGGGAGACGTAATGCTGCCGCACGAAGGGCGAGATCACAATGTTAGGCACGCGGAATCCAAGTTGCGCGGCAAAACCCTGTTGCGCGGGCGCATCGCTTGCACTGGCGCCGGGATCAACCGCGGAAAGATCGCAGTGCAGAGTGGCGGTTCCGCCGGGCGGAAGACAGGGCTCGAAGCCATCAGCGTTGACTGCAATCGTTTTGATATCCGCGATCGTCCCCAGAGAAGCGTCTGTATTATCGTTCGAGTGTCCGGGAACCGGCGGCACGTGATCGAAAGGCCCGCCGGGCTCGTCGTAGCTCAGGAAGAACACCGAGCTTGCCCACGATGGACTTTGCATGAGGGCATTGACGATTGTAGAAACCTGCTGTTGACCCGCTAGAATCGACTGACCAGATCCGGGATGTTCGTCACTGTTTCCGTAGGCTGTCTCGATGAACGCATAACTGGGCAGCGTATTGTTGGCAACGTCTTTGAGATATTGCCCGAGCGGTGCGATGTGGTTGAGATCGATGCAGAAAGCGTTGCTGGCATCACCGACCGCCTGTTGTGATCCGATGGTTGGAGCGGTGCATGCAGCTTGTTGCGGATTTGCGTAGAGGTATTGCAGGGAATAGGAAAAATCAGCGAAGCTGGTTACTGGAAAATCGCTGGACTGTCCGCCCTTCCCGCAGTCGCCGTCAGTATCTGTACAGCCCCCGGCTGTCAGTGAATAGTAGATTTTCCACGATACGCCGGCATGATCTAACTCCTGAAAGATTGTCTGAATGCCCAGTTGGCTGGTAATTCCATCGTCCGCGAAAGGATCAGTGACGAGGCCCTGGGTGGTTCCTCCCGTCATGGTCGCGATGCGATTCGGAGTGCTCTTGCTGGAAACTGGCGCGAACCAGCGGTCTGACACGGCAAACTGTGAGGCCATGTAGTAGTAGTAATTGAGCAAGCCCTGATCGTAATATCCCATGGCCCGCTGGCCGACCAAATCGGTGAACTGGCCGTCGCCCGCTCCGGACTTGGCGAAGCCCTCCGCAGTGTGCACGAAACCATCCATCAAGATGGAGCGAGTTGAACTGAAATCGAAGCGATTCACATCTCCATAGCTTTCGAGCCACGCAGAGGTCATATCATCGATGCAACTGCTGTTGAGCTTGAACAGATTGAATGACTGGCCTTCGTCATCTTGATTCGTGAATTTTGTAAGTTTGTCGTCAATGCCATCGACGGTATACGTATTGCCGTCCTCGCTCGTGGTCCAGCCATTGGCTGCACGGTACGGATTCAGCATTCCGAAGTAGGAGTCGAAACTGCGATTCTCCTGCAACATGAAAACCACGTGATTGATGGACTGAAGGCTGGCAGGGGGAGTCGGGATTTTCACCAGTCCCTGGCAACCGCACAAGGTCAGCGTGAGGCCCACGATGGCAAACTTTCTCATTCAATCCTCTGGGGTACGGGATTCGGAGCCTATCTAGGATGAACCCCGGCTATTAAGAGTTGGCCGGGCGCCGCAGCGGGACCGCCCCTGAGCCGAACTCTAATTTTTTGCATGCGGCCCGCCCCGCTTACGATTCAGGCTGGTATGTCAGGCACTCTCACGGTCACCGCGAAACCGCAGTCTGGATCGTTTAACCGTTCCATCTCGCAAAGCGGCAGCGGCATTCCAAACACTTTGAGCGGTGCTTTCTATCCCGCCACCATGACGCCCGGTTCCGGCACCGCTACTTCCTCTCTCACGGTTTCCGCGACGGCAGCGGCGGCGGCAAATCTGCCTCCGCTTTCTAAGTCTCCTGCCCTCCAGTTCAGTTGGTTTACTGCCCTTCGGGCTCCTCGGACTGGGTTTCTCTAGGAAGGGGCCGCGCAATCGTGGAGTACAGCCCCTCGCTCTCTGCGCTGTCGTCGGGCTGGGAATGTTTGGCGCCTCTTGCGGAGGGGGCAAGACCGCTGGAACCAACCGAAGTGCCGCTTCCAACCCGACCGGCTAGCCGGTCACCGTTAATGGGAATACGAGTGTCAGCAAGCTTTCCACCGTCGTCAACATTCTCCTTCAATGAGTGCTTACCATTCGACGGCTGCGGGGACGGACGATGAAGCGCAGAACGATGCACCCACCCAAGCGAATTGCGGGTCATCAACCTTAACAGCAACGACTTCGAAGGAACCCAACTCGGCAGCTTGCGGAATCTGGTGACGTGGCGCAAGGCTACGGTCCGCTGCTCCAGTTCAAAATGGCGCAGATACTTCAGAACGATGTTTGGCATCGTCATGCGAAGCGCCGCGGAAAAATTCTGCTCTGCCATTGTTTGTTGCTTGACTGGATCAGTCAGGAAGCGAATGAGACAGGCCGCCAGATCCTTCGCGTCGCCCGGTTTGTAGAACTCAATCGCCATTCCTTCACCGTCAGCCATTTGTCGAAAATCTTCCAGATCCGCGCACACGATCGGAACGCCGTAGGCACAAGCCAGATGGGCCACTCCGCTGCAACCTGTGGAGGAAGAGTAAGGCATCACGGCGAGGGAAGAACTCTGGAAGAGATCGGGCAATCGTTCCTCGTGCACATAGCCGGTGAATTCGATCTTTGAATTTGCCGCACATTTTTCCTTCATCGACTCCACGTAGCCGGCAGCCTGGGGATGGTTCCCGCCTGCGACCACCAATCTGGCATTCGGGAGGGCCTGTGACACGTATTGAAATGCCTCAATCATCATCTCCAGCCGCTTGTAGGTTCCCCATTTGCCGAAGGCCAAGATGCGATGTTCCGGATTTCCTCGTCGGGATAAATCCGGGAATTCGGGTTCGCGCGACAGAATGCCGTGCGAGCGGAGATGCACATTATCGCGGCCATATTTTTCGTGCAGAATCTTGCGATACCCCGGCACCAGTACGGATACGGAATTGGACAGAAGAAGCATCCGGGTGGCCAAAGCGCCCGCCCACCGGTAGGTTCGGGCATAGCGCACTCCGGCATCCTGCAGGTTCACTGTATCCATCAGATGGTGCAGGGTCACATGGGTGTAGCAGCCATTCAGGCGCGAAAGCAGCGGAGTCAGAAGTCCGGCGAAGGCAATGAGGGGGTTGCGGCCAAACGTGCTGAAGAGCAGATTGAACCACACGACATCCGGCTTCTGTTTGCGGATCGCCGTTAAAATGCGGACTGAGCTGGCCGCATCGTCAAACGACCAACACCGCTCTACCGCGAAACCTTCGAGTTCAGGCTGCGGAGAGGAGAGAGCGTCGGCGAAAACCGTGAGCCGGATAAACGGATTGCGCTGCAATTCGTTCGCAATGTGAAGCCCGTACTCGCTCAATCCCCCATGACTGGGGGGAAAAGTGGTGACCAGACAAATCTTCATTCTTTCTCCGGACTGATGTCGACCGTTATTCGCCGCGCATGCTGCCACCAGCATGCCCGACAATCATGGTTCGATGAGTTCACGGGAGGAGATGTTGGCTGGACTCGGAGCGCGAGCAGTAGAAGATCGGTAGACGGCGCCGGAGGCGGCCTTTGAGAGTGTTTGCTGCATTTCGCTTCGGATTCTTTCTTCCATGGCTTGAATCAAATCGGGCTCGACCACGGTCATACCGCCAGAAAGTTCGGCAACACGGAGGTAGGATTCTCGGTTGCGACGAACAAATTCCAAAGGATATTCTGGCTTCCTGGCCTGTGCGGCGACCGGATCCGCGTCGATCACAAAAGCGATGTCTGGCTTGGGAACAAGCTTTAATATGAAACCGGCGAAAAAGCTGGCGGACTTATCGGTGAGTGGAAGATTCGCGAGTTCATCATAAATATAGCGGTCAAAGATCAGCACGTCCGCAGCAGTTTTCTTTCTGGCTTTGCGAACCCGCAAACAAAGATTCACGGCGTCGGCGAAGTACAATCCCAAGCGCATAATGGTAAGCGGTCCCGACGATACGTTCTTGTCGCGCCGCTGGAGCGGCTTCACCGGACTACCGACCCCACGATCCCCTTTGAAGGCCTTGTAGCTCATGAACTCACGGCAGCGGGAGAAGCAGACGACATCGTCCCAGAAAGTGAGGATCCGGGTTCGGAATCCGGATTGGTTGAGCCAAAGTTCGAGAGCAGAAATTTGCGTGCTCTTACCCGCTCCGTCGACTCCCGAAAAACTGACAATGGTCACAGACATTCGCTCCCGAGGCACCCGCCTCGTCACCTACTTGCCGAAGCGCAACCCTAGTGGGCGCCCGGGGGCTTGCTCGAAGTAGCCGCAGTTAGTGCAACTACCGAACCCACCGCAACCCCCGCTCCCACGATAGCCCCAACCCTTATAACAATCGTGCGAACTCGCCGCTGCTTTGCAGGCGCGATGGCGACGCCGGCAGGTTGCGAAGCTGCGATTCCGCCAGCATGCGTAGGCTCGGCCGCGGCCGTTCCCACGGGTTTCTGAGTCGGAGGCTGGGTAGTAGATTGCGGCTGTGGGTCGGATGGCGGCTGTGGGTCGGATGGCGCAGTGGATACGGTCGCGCTCGGCGACGGTTGCGAGGAGCCTTGTGGTAGAGCCGAGGCTTGCAATTTCGCCAGCGTGGCGCCAGGGCTATCTGGAAGTTCTGTAATTAAAAGCGTCGACTCAGGCGCCGCTCCCGACACAGCTTCGGTGGATTGTTGTACCCCGGAAGCCTGCTGGCCAGATGCGGCAGTCCCGGAAATTGCGCAAAGCAACACCAGGCTCGAGGCCATTCGCCGCACTCGTTCGTTCCCTACTTGCATGGAGCCCCCCGACGCAACATGAACCGCATTTAACCGGCAGCCTTCAGGTCCGTAAGCCCGTAAGGTGCCGCATACCAAGGCTGAGTCTGTGCAACGGTCGCTGGCGCAAAAATCTGGAAGCTACGCACGGCCTCTTCGGATGTTTGGAATACTTCGAAAAGGCGGTCGACCCGCATCAGTTCCAAGATCACTGCCGAGGCCGACGAAATTGCTGCCAATTTTAGGTCCCCATCACGCTTCATGGCCTGTTCGAGACAGTAGAGCAGCATTTCCACTCCTGCGCTCTCCATATGTTTTATCTGCGAACAGTCCAGAACAACGCTCGGACGATCGCCCTCCAAAAGGGGTTGCAACTCGTCGAGAAAGCGCTTTGCTTCGACATGATTCAGTTGTTCTGGCAACTCCATCACAATTACGGGCCCCCGGGTATACATGAAAATCACTCCTGAATATTATTGTTTTCGATTTGCCATCTTTGTGGCATTTCTGGTTTTTGTAAAACAACCGCTTCTTCCCTTGCTTGGATTCGCTCGCTGCTATG
>DATNKA010000297.1:0-4552 GCA_035603655.1 Candidatus Acidiferrales bacterium
CCGCCAGCAGAATCACGAAGGCAAATGCGCTATAGCTCAACATCTGCCAAAACGAGTTGCAATCGACATGCTTCGGGCTTAACCGTACCGGGAAAGCTCGGAACGCCAGCCACGCGATGATCAGATAGCCCAACAAGGTCATCCCGGT
The DNA here is from genome assembly GCA_035603655.1 of Candidatus Acidiferrales bacterium. Lineage (GTDB taxonomy): Bacteria > Acidobacteriota > Terriglobia > Terriglobales > Acidobacteriaceae > Sulfotelmatobacter. The sequence continues at coordinate 149 of DATNKA010000297.1, forward strand.
AGTGATCAGCCCAATCGCCACCAATCCGCCTCCTCGCGTGAGGGCGATCGCAATCAGCAGACCCCGGAGCAGCGTCACTCCTACCTGGCTAAGGTGCAGCCGGGGAAACTTCTGCAACCCTTCGAGGACGGCTGCAAATACGCCAAGAGGAAAGGACAGCGCCACGCCCGCGCCAGCCAACACAAACAACAAACGCGAAGATTCAAGTAAAACCGGGGGTATTTTGAAAACAGACTGCAGGTGAAAGAACCCTATCCCGGTCAGCAACAACACAACCAGCGAAACAATGGCATAGAACGCGACACTGGTGCTGAGAAAATTCGCGAGGTTATTCTCGTCTCCCGTCGCCGCAAACCTGGCAACATATCGAACGATCGATGATCGGATCCCAAGATCGAGAACTCCATAGTATCCGGTCAGAGAGAAGATCAGCACCCACACACTAAATGCATTGTCGCCCAGCCTATGGAGGATAAAAGGAGAAAGAAAGAAACCAACCGCTGCGTGGACCAGAAGGCCAAGCCACGTTGCACCAACATTTTTCGCGGCTTGTACCCTCAGACTCATAGCAGACTTCCCAGAAAGCTCTCGTTGAGTGGCGCGGCCGCGTGCTCGCAATTGAACGATCACGGACTCGGAACCCGACAACGCCGCATCATGCTTGATTGAGCGGAAGGCAGGTCGCGTTACGTTTGTTCAACCGTCGCCAACGGGGTATTTCCCAGAGATATCGCAGCCCTCCGGTCAGATGGAAAAGGAGCCGTATCAGCAAGCGCTCGAGTTGCGATCCGCGGCCTCCTGCATTGGCCGAAGAATTGGCGGTTATCGAGCGGGCCCTGCGAAAGACCTGCTCCCATGGCAATAGTCGGCGTCGCATTATGTGTCTTCTGGCGCTCTTGTCAGGAAGGTATTGCTGATGAAGGAAGAGCACAACCGGAGCCGCTGAGAACAGGCTTAATTCGTCGGCCTGATTTCTAGCGAATGCCCAAGTCCACGCATAGTTTTGAATCCAGATCCTAACCGAAGGCCGTAGCTCCTTTGACCAAATTCTGAACCTAGACGGAAATGGAGCCCGGAAAAAATGATCCGACAACCCGGCAATCACGACAACCATTTCGCGCAGGAGCGGATCGCCTTCAACCCGGCGCGCGATGCGTTCCCATAGCGCGCCGTCCGTCGATCGCTGATTGAGGAAATACCCGATCTCGTGTAGCCAGGACATTCGAATCCAGCCAGTCAAAATGTGGTTGAAGGCATGAATGACTTGAATCAGGAATGCGTCTTCTTCGGGCAACGCACGAAAAGTCAATTCCTGCCACTGATGAATTCGTATACTGTCCACAGAGAACCCCGGTTCAGCCAAAGAGACTCCATGAATTTCCCTATCCCAAAAGGCACGACGGAGCTCGACCGCAAAAGGGCTGGCTGCCTCATATTGCCGGTCGGCGGACCGTGGCATCCCTGCCGATGGCATCAGGAATACGAATTCATTGGCCTTGGACTTTTTCAGAGAATATCCAGCATCCTCGAGGACAGTTTTCGCGAGTGGCAGAGACTGATTATCAACCAGATAGTCGAAGTCGCTCTGGTGGCGGAGAGATGCATCGGGGCAGAACTGGGGAATTAGGGAGAATCCTTTTACGACCGCATATCTCACGCCGGCGCGGTTGAATTTGTGGTTGAGAAAATCAAATTGACTGGACAAGTAAGCGACGCGTTGCCGGTTGGCCGTCAGGTTCTCCTCAAGGCGCGACAAGGCCGAAATCGGCAGTATGTCCGTGGCGTTTGTATCCTTAAGCTTTTGTAACAGGTAAAGGGCCAGGCCGGCATCGTGCAGCCATGGGATAGCCTGCTTCCACTCCGCGCCGCGGAATCTCCTGAGTTTCGTGAAATGATCACTTGTCGTTTCTGAAAAGCTCAGGAAATCGACGACGCTCTCTGCCAGCGTTCTGCTCACGACGCTCCCCCAGTTTTCACTGCCTGCCTCACGATCTTGCAACCGAGGAAGCAAGCCGAAAATGCGAGATTAGGACCGCAGGGACGTGTCGGGCGGCTGCGAACAAATCGCTTTTCCCTGCTTTTGCGAAGATCGGCTTCTCTGGTTCTCCAAGCCACAAGGGGATGTGTTTGAGGCATTCGAATCCTGCGGAATAAAAGCGGCGTTCAATTTCCTCGGCTGCGCGTGGCCACATCTCGATTTCGACAGCACTGTGGGAATCACGAAAGCCAGTCCGCCATCCTTTCTCGTAGGCCTCGGGGTGCAGGTCACTTGTCAGAATGTCCGCCCCGGTCCGAGTTACGCGTGCCAACTCGCGCACCAGCAATCCCAGGTCACCTATGTGTCCGAGGGCAAATGAACAGACGACCAGATCGAAAGTCGCAGCCTTAAATGGAAGGCTCTGGCAGTCGGCTCTAGCGAGTCTTCCGCGAGCTGCAGTTTTCGTCTCGGCGACCCGAAGCATGGCGGCAGAGAAATCAACTCCCACTCCCACATCCGTTCCCTGGGACAGGAGCTTCTCCAGCCATCTACCGGTGCCGCATGCGAGGTCAAGAACGCGTTTGCCCCTCAAATTGGGCAGAAGAACTGCGAGCTCACGTTCTTCAAGATTGAGTAGCGGATTAGGAGAGTGGTCATAGGTTGGTGCCCAACGCTCGTAGGCTTCCGCGACCGAAACACAGGCGGGAACATCCAAGGGAGTCGCATTGTAGCTTGCGGATCCCCTATCCTGAGATTTCAGACTGGCGGGGATCTGATTCACAGGCTCTCTGCTTTCGGCTTCCGAAGCTCGATAACCTGCTGGGCCCATTTCAGTTCTAATGGCGCTCGATAAAACCCTAGTCGATATCGCCAACTGCTCAGAGCTTTGAGCGCAAGCCGTCCCCAGTTAGGCAAACGGATGTCCTGAACCGTCGGCCATCTGGAGGAAACTACCAATTCAAAGTTATCTATCAGCTGTTTGGTGCGAGGCCGCAACCAAGGGGTTTGGGGATCCTTCTGGGTGGCGAAGCGCTGCCAGGACTCCGTCGCCCACTCGTCCGGAGTGGTAGGAAACTGAAAGGAGTCCTTTATATCTCCGTACATTCGCGCCCGCTGCGGAACCGGAGTGTAGTGCTCGACGATGATTTCACTGTCGGGATTCAACCGCTTGAGTTGACGGATGAACCTGATGCATTCGCGAGTGTCGCCTTCTGGATCTTTCGGATTTCCGAAGATGATCGAAAATTCGGGAACGATTCCAAACTGGCGTATTCGCGAAGCCAGAGCGAGCGTGTCTTCGGCACAGAGATCCTTATTCATCTCCTTCAGATTTTCATTCGATCCCGATTCGGCACCGAAGAAGATCATCGCGCAGCCCGCGCGGCGGATGGCTTCGAATGTGGCGTCCGAATATTTCATCATGATGTCAGTGCGGCCTTCGCACCACCATCGCATGCCGAGCGGAGCCATGCGGTCTGCCAGTTCGCGAGTGTGTTCTTCTCGCAAAAAAAAGTTGTTGTCATAGAACTGGATGGCATCAACGCCGTAGGTGTGGGCGAGGTGACGCAGCATCGCTTCGGTCCGAGCCGGAGATTCCATTTTTTCCCGGCTGCCGGAAAAATTGACGACTCCGCAAAAATTGCAGCGAAAAGGACACCCGATGCTGGCTTGGTGAACCGCCGTGCGGCGACCTAGAAATGTGGGCAGGAGATACTTCTCTGCAGGAATGCGATGATAGGGATACCAGGGGAAATTGTCCGGACTTCGCATGGGGCGTTCAGGATTGTGACGTGCAATTCCGTCACTATCTTTATAGGAGAGACCGTTGATATTTTTGAAATCTCGGAGTCCACGAATCGCTTCCAGCAGTTCCAGGAAAGTCTGCTCGCCCTGGCCGCGGACTGCATAATCCACATAATTTGCGTTGAGAACGGCAGCCGTATAGTTGGTGGCGAAGTAGCCTCCCCAAACGATTGGCAGTTGGGGGAATCGTGCTCGCACTTCGCGGCAGGTGGCGACGGCACCGACCGTCTGTGGTCCGGGCATCACCGTTACCGCCAGAAGTTCCACCGGCCGCTCTCTGATCAGATCGATCAGCGATTCGGTGGGTTGGGGATCGATGTTGCCGTCGACGATGGCATATTCTTCCTTGCCCTCAAGAACGGCCGCGATCGCCAGAATTGAAAGCGGTAAGCGACGGTTGCGAAGTTTGGTTGCCTTCGGGTTATAGAAGAGAATCATGTGCCAGGTTTCCGCCTGAGATCGAGCCGGCTGTCTAGCTCGGAGTCGCAGGCAGACACAGTCAATCGGAACCCGAGAACAAGCCGATGGAATAAGCTAACAAATTGGCATTCCGCGACTTGTCTCCAAATTGTCAACAATCTGCAAAATCACCGTCGGCATCCGAGCAAGTCCCAGGTGATAAG
>DATNKA010000298.1:0-6903 GCA_035603655.1 Candidatus Acidiferrales bacterium
TCGCGGCGTTGATGACCGACTCGCAGGACTGGTGGCCTGCCGACTTCGGCCACTACGGTCCGCTGTTCATTCGCATGGCCTGGCACAGCGCCGGAACGTATCGCACTTTTGATGGTCGCGGCGGCGGCGGCCGGGGACAGCAGCGCTTCGCACCGCTGAACAGCTGGCCGGATAACGTGAGTCTGGACAAGGCGCGTCGCCTGCTCTGGCCGATCAAACAGAAGTATGGCCGGAAAATCTCGTGGGCCGACCTCATGATTCTCGCGGGCAACGTCGCGCTCGAGTCGATGGGCTTTAAGACCTTCGGTTTTGGCGGCGGCCGCGCGGACGTCTGGGAGCCCGAAGAAGAAATTTATTGGGGACCTGAGGGCACGTGGCTGGCGGATGAGCGTTACTCCGGGGATCGTGACCTCGAGAATCCTCTCGGCGCGGTGCAAATGGGCCTGATCTATGTGAATCCGGAAGGGCCGAATGGAAAGCCGGATCCGCTTGCCGCGGCGCGTGATATCCGAGAGACTTTCGCGCGCATGGCGATGAATGACGAGGAAACCGTTGCGCTCATCGCCGGCGGTCACACCTTCGGCAAAACCCACGGCGCTGCCGTTCCCGCTCAATATGTAGGCCCCGAGCCAGAAGGTGCCGACATCGAGGATCAAGGTTTTGGATGGAAGAATAAATTTGGCAAAGGTTTTGGTGGTGACACTATCGGCAGCGGCCTGGAAGTCATTTGGACGACTACGCCTACGAAGTGGAGCAATCACTTCTTCACGAACCTGTTCAGCTACGAATGGGAACTGACGAAGAGCCCGGCCGGCGCGCATCAGTGGACACCGAAAAACGGCGCAGGCAACGGTACGGTGCCGGATGCACACGATCCATCAAAGCGTCATGCACCATCCATGCTGACCACGGACCTCGCCTTGCGGTTCGACCCGGCTTACGAAAAAATTTCACGGCGCTTCTACGAACATCCAGATCAGTTCGCCGACGCGTTTGCGCGGGCGTGGTTCAAGCTGACTCACCGCGACATGGGGCCGATCCCGCGCTACCTTGGCCCGCTCGTTCCGAAGGAGATCCTACCGTGGCAAGACCCTGTTCCCACCGTGGATCATAAATTGATCAAGGAGCAGGACATTGCTGCTCTGAAGACGAAGATCCTCGCATCCGGACTGTCGATCTCCCAGCTCGTCACGACTGCCTGGGCATCGGCAGCGTCGTTCCGCGGCTCCGATAAGCGCGGTGGGGCGAATGGGGCGCGCATTCGCCTTGCACCGCAAAAGGATTGGGAAGTGAACCAGCCGGCCGAATTGGCGAAGGTTCTGCTGAAGCTGGAGGCCATCCAAAAGGAGTTCAACAGCTCGCAGTCCAATGGGAACAAAGGCAAGAAGGTCTCGCTTGCTGACCTGATCGTTCTGGGCGGCTGCGCAGCCGTCGAGGAAGCTGCAAAAAGGGCCGGGCACGAGGTGAAGATTGCTTTCTCGCCGGGACGCACGGATGCTTCGCAGGAGCAGACCGACGTGCACTCATTCGCCGTAATGGAGCCGGTCGCGGACGGGTTCCGCAACTATCTCCGAAGCGGACAGGCCCCCTCGGCGGAGGAGTTGCTGCTGGATCGGGCGCAGTTGCTGACTCTGACTGCCCCTGAGATGACCGTACTCATCGGTGGCCTGCGCGCTCTGAATGCGAACTTCGGGCAGACCAAGCACGGCGTCTTTACCAACCGGCCCGAGACTTTGACGAATGATTTCTTCGTCAACCTGCTCGACATGAGTACGAAGTGGGAGCCCTCCTCTAGATACGATGGCGTGTATGAGGGGCGCGATCGGTCGACGGGCAAAACCAAGTGGACCGGCACGCGCGTCGATCTCCTCTTCGGTTCGAACTCCCAGCTCCGAGCAATCGCAGAAGTCTACGCCAGTAACGACTCGAAGGAGGCGTTGGTGAAGGACTTCGCGACGGCATGGAGCAAGGTGATGAACCTTGATCGCTACGACCTTGCCTAAGGTCGGCGAAAAAGGAGGCTGTTGACGCGTCGTGCCGTTGCTGTTGTTTGCATCGGCTGAAGCGAAGACGCCGCTTTTCTTGGCGGGGGCGCATTGCGCCCCCGCTGCCGCCTTTTACCAATAAGCGCAACAACTCTTACCGACCGGGTTTGTCGCTCGGAGCAATCGCCATCTGCGTTCGGCCTAAGTTTTAGCCGATGAGATTGGGGGCAAGTCTTGGTTATGGGCAAACCTGAAGTGGTCCAAGGTAAGTATTGTCGACCTTCCGGGAATCAACTCGAACCGCCCAGAACAATAGCGATCGAATTTGCGTTACGTACAGCCGACCGGGGTCGCAGGCGAATGAGGGCCTCCGCGTGGGTTTGCGGATACGCCGCATCCCCCCGTCGCGCCGTTTGAACAACTTGTTTTCCCGCAGGGAGGAAATCATCATCAATCGGCCACTTGATGTGGTGCTCGATCCCGAGGCCAAAACCAGTCTTGAGAGAATCATTGATAGAAACACTTAGTTGCCGGTGTTTCCGGCACACACATGCTGACCGGAGGCGACTACGGGCCGCCCTGGTTCGCGTCGACTCACCGGCCTTATCGACGGGTTCTACGCTCGTAGAGGAAATACCGGAAAATGTGCGGGACAACAACTCAGCGCAATTCCGCTACGTCGTTTGGAATACACTCGCGAAAAAGGCCGTCCGGTCGTTGTGCGGAGTAGGACATTTCCTTCGAACGGATCTGGCTCAGGCCGCACTCGCATACAGTGGACGTATTCGTTTCAGCTGAATTGCCGCCGTTTCCCGGGTGATCTGGGGCGAATATCGGATTTCCTCTTTCGCGTCGGTTTCCTTGACCGAGAATATGCAGAGATGATGCGGAGTTGGCTAGCCGGCAGTAAGGCGAGGACTGCGGGTAACACCCGTCGTGGCCAGCTGGAGTAACAAAGTAGGGCGAGGCGTTTTATGCTACATCTGCGTCCGATTGGAGGGATATCGAAATGGATCGCCGCAATTTCATTAAAAGCTCTCTTCTCGCCGGCAGCAGCACCCTGCTGGCCGCCCGCGGGTTCGCCGTTAGAACCTCCGCTTCTCAGGAATCGGTTCCAGGCGCTGTTGCGCTCACTGAGATCGAAGGCGCGCACTTTCCAAGCGACTTCCTTTGGGGTATGGCTTCTGCCGCCTACCAGGTTGAAGGCGCATGGAACCTCGACGGCAAGGGGGAATCCAACTGGGATCGTTTCTCTCACACGGTGGGCAAAGTCAAAGGCGGTGCCGCGGGCGATGTTGCTTGCGATCAGTACCACCGCTATAAAGAAGACATTGCGATCCTCAAGCGGTTAAATCAGAAAAGCTACCGCTTCTCAACTTCGTGGGCGCGAGTGCAACCCGCCGGCACCGGGCAGGTCAATCAAAAAGGTATTGACTATTACAGTCGCCTCACCGATGCGTTGCTGGAGGCGGGCACTCGTCCCTTCTGCACGATCTATCATTGGGATCTTCCTCAGGCGCTGGAAGAGCGAGGCGGATGGCCGAACCGTGACCTTGCCAGTTACTACGCCGATTTTTCAGCACTGCTGGCGAAAAACCTCGGAGATCGAATCACCACCTGGGCTCCGTTCAACATGCCTTGGACTTTTACGTATTTTGGATATGGCGTTGGTGTGTTTCCTCCGGGCAAAGCCGATTTCAATCTGTTTCTCAAAGCGGCTCACACCGTGAACCTGGCGCAGGGCGAGGCTTTCCGAGCGATCAAGGCAGCGTCCTCTAAAGCCACTGTAGGCAGCGCATACGGTATGGCTCCCGCGTATCCAAAGACAAGCAGCGAAGCTGACCGTGCCGCCACCGTACGCTACCACGCCATGAACAATCTTTACTTCCTCAACCCTGCGATGCATGGCGAGTATCCCAAGGCTTTTGTCGGCGAAACGCCGTATGAGGCGATGGGGTTCAAGGCTGGTGACGAGAAGATTATGAAAGTTCCTTTGGATTGGCTCGGATTTCACTATTACACCCGTCGAGTTGTCTCCAACGCCGGCAGTGCAGCACAGTCGAGCGGTGGAGGCCACTTCGGTACCGAGACGGAGGGGGAAGGTGGCTCATCGGCCCGAGATCCCCTCACTCAAATCCACGTTGAGATGCCGACCGAAGGTCCACTCACTGAAGCTGGGCTGGAGATATGGCCGCGCGGGATCTATGACCTGGTGATGCAGATCTCGCGCGAGTATGACCACCCTGTCATTGAGATCAGCGAAAACGGCTGTTGCTATCTCGACAGCCCCGACGAAACTGGCCGGGTACCCGACGCGCGTCGCATCGCGTTTCACCGCCAGATCCTTGCGGAGTTGGCGCGCGCCATCGCCGACGGGGCCAGAGTGCGTGCTTATCACGCCTGGAGTTTAGTGGATAACTTCGAGTGGACGGATGGCTACACCCAGCGCTACGGCCTTACTTATGTAGATTTCCGTAGCCAGAAGCGCACAGTAAAAGACTCTGGTCTTTGGTATGGACGGGTCGCCGCCGCGAACCGTTTGATTGTGTGAAAAATCGCGACACTCTCGCGCGCGGCAATGGCTACGAGAAATACGTCCTGCCCGAGGGACGCTAGTGCTTCTTCGGAGGGTTAGACGACAATTACCCGCATACGCTTTCGCCCGAAGTTTTCAAAATTGTCTCTGCCAAAAGGCCGCGAGCGCGGCACCAACTCCGCGAAGTTCCCGGTCAATCGATCTTGTTCAGTCTTCAACAACCGGATGATTCCGGTTAGATTGTCCATTGAGTTCCCCCCTCGCGAGGGATTGTATTAAGCGACGGAAGGCTTTGGCCGAGCGTCATTCCGCGCACCACAGGTCATACCGAGTCTTCACGACGGGCAAGGCTTTTTGACCGTACGAACGAAGAGTGCCACGGTTAATAAATCTAGTAGCTATATGAGGCCACCGACGTTCCGGCCCGTTGCGATTTGCCGACGATCGGGCGGCAAACGATCATCAGCGGAACTGTATGAGGGCGCAAAATACAGGATTGCCATGTTGTTTCGTGGCTACATCCCGGTCATTTCTTGAAAGCTCTAATTCACGTTTTGTGTGACAGATGGCGAAGTACTCGCCAAATTCATCGTGTCGCCACCGTAGGTCGCGGTCAGCTGGTTTGATCCGATCGGGATCTGTTTCGTGGTCACGGTTGCGACGCCGCTGGTACTCACCGCGGCTGTTGCGAGCGTCGTGGTTCCGTTCCGAAAAATTACTGATCCAGTTGGGGAGGATGGTCCAGGACTTGTCACTTGGGCGGTTAAGGTTACCGCTTGTGCTGAGCTGGAGGGATTTGGGGTCGAGCTCATCGCCGTAGTTGAGCTGTATTTGCTCACCGGAACTGTAATGGTGGCGGACTGACTGGCGGCGAAATTCGCATCGCCGGCGTAGGTCGCCAGGAGCAAATGGTTTGCGGCTACCAAGGTGGAGGTGGTGAATGTGGCTATACCCCCACTCAAGGTTCCGGTTCCAATCGCGACCCCGCCACTCTTGAAGGTCACGATTTCGCCGTCTGCAGGCGTGCCAAAGGTAGACGAGACTGTGGCTGTCAGGATTACTGTTTGCCCCACGTAAATGGACGATGCGGAACTTGTGAGCCTGGTGGTGGTGGTGGCTGGAAGAGGATGTACGATCTCTGTCAACCCTGGCGACTTACTGGAGACAAAATCGGTGCCTGGTGAGGGTGAGTACGAGGCGGTCATCAGATAGGCGCCTTTGGCAGAGTAGGTTGTTGAGTAGGTGGCTTGGCCTGTTTTCAAGGGTACCGTCGCGAGCGCAGTGGATCCCTGGTAGAAAATGGCCGAACCGGTCGGCGTACCAGTGGACGCCGTCACTGTCGCGGTATAGGTCACGGTCTGAGTTGCATAGGCGGGATTCAGCGTTGATGCAAGAAGGGTCGTGGTACTGACAGACGGGTTCACGTTTTGTGTAATAGACGGCGAAGTGCTGGTCAAATTCATCGTGTCGCCGCCGTAGGTCGCGGTCAGCTGGTTTGCCCCGAGTGGCAGTAGTTTTGTGGTCAGCGTCGCGATGAGGCTGCTATTCAAAGCGGTGGTTCCCACCGTTGTGGCTCCGTTCCGGAAGGTGACGGATCCGGTAAGAGCTGATGATGCGGAGGTGACCTTGGCTGTAAGGGTTACCGCCTGACCTACGCTCGAAGGATTCGGAGTTGAACTGAGTACCGTGGCGGTTGTGTATTTGCTGACCAGCACTGTAATCGTGGCGGACACGCTAGCGGCAAAATTCGCGTCGCCCGGATAGGAAGCCACGAGTACGTGGTTCGCGGCTACCAAGATAGAAGTGCTGAATGTGGCTACACCACCGCTCAGAGTTCCGGTTCCAATCGCAACGCCGCCACTTTTGAAGGTCACGATTTCGCCGTTTGGAGGCGTGCCAAACGTAGACGAGACCATCGCGGTCAGAGTCACTGTTTGCCCCACGAAAATGGACGAGGAGGAAGATCCGAGCTTGGTAACAGTAAGTGCCGGAAGAGAGTGTATAACCTCTGGCAATACCGGCGAAGTGCTGGTCACAAAATTGGTGCCCGCTTTTCCCGTGAAAGTTGCCGTTATCCGGAAAGCGCCGGGTGCCGCGTAGGTGGTGGAGTAATTCGCTTGGCCGTCACTTAAGGGCACAGTTGCCAGCTTGGTGGTTCCCTGGTAGAAAGTGGCCGAACCAGTCGGCGTGGTGCTCTGGGCTGTGACGGTGGCTGTGTAGGTGACGTTCTGCGTCAGATACGCAGGATTCACGTTTGAGGTCACGGTGGTTGCCGTGGGGGCTATTAGCCCGTAAGCACTGACTTGGAATTGACTGCCCACATAGACTTTACCATTGGCTACAACCGGAGCCGTGAACTTGACGGCGCCGCCGGGAACATCG
>DATNKA010000299.1:0-13627 GCA_035603655.1 Candidatus Acidiferrales bacterium
AGCGCTCATCAACGGGTCAATAGCGGAGCCTGGAATTGTCAGCCGCTGGAATGCGGCTAAGGCGGGTAGCCGACGCCATTTGCCTTCGCCGTCGAGGCGCTCAGGTTGCCTTCGCCGGAGCATCCCATTTCCAGCCTCACCATCGTCAGCTGATAGGATTTGCAGTCCACGAGTAATTCCCCCAGAAAAACCCGGCCAAATCCGGGAACTTCGAATACGTTCCCGAACGGTCTGCCAGGGAACTGGCTTTCGCCTTTCTTCACGATCGAGCATTCGGCTTTCTTCACGATCGAGCAAAGGATGCTGCCGTTGCTCGTGGCTTTGGTCGCGTCCCACTTGTAACGCTCTTTGATCCAGTCTGGTATCCCTCGATCGGCCACCCAATCTGGCAGGGCAGCTGCGTCGGTCATGTGCTGATACTGCGCCGCAACCCGGCGGCGGAATTGCTCGTCGCTTACGCAGGACTGCTTGGGATAGCCGCTGCCATTTCCCTGATCGCAAATGTCGAAGTCGAGCGTGATATCGATGGGACATCCTGCGATCTTTAGATTTTCGAATGACGTTCCCAGGAAATTCACCTTCGGATTGTTACCCTCCAAGGGATGTTCGGTTGAAATCTGGGCGGAGAGCCGGTCTGCCGTGATGACGTCCAGCACATTTAGTCCTTCGATGACTGAGGTCACGAGAGTTACCCAGCCATGGCCCTCTTTCTTGCTCAGGTGACCCGCAACCTGGGTGTAAGCGGACCTATATGACATCAGACCTTGGAGCCGGAAGTTTTCTGAGCGGGCGGAACCGTAACCGCCCGAGGGCGAAAGAGACATGGGTGATTGGGGAGCAACGGTGTGCTCGATGGGACGTTCAAAGTATCCACCGAAGGCACAAGCATCGGCGTGGAAGTAGTGGACTCGGTTGCTGGCGGCCATCTGTTTTTCCCTCCCTAAGGTTTAAGGATTTGCCGTCCTGGCAAACTGCAAATCGAAAGGATAACGTCCGACTTCTGAATTTTGGCCCTGTGCGCTTCGACCGATCACAACCACTTCATAGTGCCCAGCCTTGTCCACTCCGGGCGCCGCGATCGTCAGCGTGTTCTTGATTGATTCGGAGGACACTGGGAGTGACCACTCTACTCCTCCCGCCGGGTTTTGCAACTCAACCACATAAGACTCGAAGGAATTTTGCGACGGAATATCAAGGGGCAGCAAAAACGGTTCTCCCGCGCGTACCGCGATAACAGATGGAGCCGAACCCCGCGTGACCGCGCTGACCAAGGAGGCCGCCGGAAGAATCCGTGGCGCTTTATTTTCGGCCAAGGCGCCCTTCATGGCTGGGTAGGTAACGAGATTCTGATATCCGACCACAATCAAAAGGATAGCCATGGCAGGAATGGCGAGAGCTGGACGCCACCATGCGAAGCCCCGGGACGGGCGAACTTCTGCCGCACGCCGCTCCACCCTGGGCGAGGAATTCGCCAATTCTGCCTTGCTGTATTCGAGGAATGCAGAACCCGCGCGCACATCCATTGCACATTCGTGACAGGCGAAGAGATGCTCCTCAAACGCCTCCATTTCAGTGGGTGGAAGTTCGTCGAGTAGATACTTCTCACTGGCCATCAGGCGGCTCGCCTCGCTATGATCCATGATCTGAAGTCTCCTCATATACAGATAGTGACAAATCGCCGCCAATCGTTACGCGGAATTATCCCTGCATCGCTTCTTTCGCTACTCTCTTCAAATAAATGGATTTAAATGACTTCTTGGCGCGGTGCAGCAGCACTCTGAGATATTCGCGGTCGACTCCCAGCTCGCGACAGACTTCGTCCTTGTCCCGCTCTTCAAGGAACACTGCCTTGATCAGGCGGCGATCCTTTTCTGAGAGCTGATCGAGGATCTGCCGCACCTTCTCTTGAGTTTGCCGGTTGGCGATGACGTCGATCACGCTGATTGCGGGATCGGGAATATTGGCCTCGGCTTCTTCGTCGTCGCTGGTGGGCTGCTGCGAGGCGGAGCGGTAGTATTCGAGCAAGACATTGTTGCAGACCGAATTGACAAATGCCCCGAGACTTTCCGGTTCGCGGATCCCATCTTGCTTTCGCAGCGCGGCGAATACACGAGCGAAGGTCTCCTGGCGGGCATCCTCTACCTCCGAATGGGAGTGCAGGCGCCTACTCAACTTAAGCCGGATCAGTTCGCTGAAATAAGCGACAAAATCCTCCTGCGTCCGGAAATCTCCAGAAGTGAGCTTTTCAAGATAATGCCGGTCAAAGGCGTGAAACTGCACGAGGCGCTCCGCGGGCCATGTGGTTAAGTGGCAGCTATCTTACCCAAATCGCGGACGCCCGTACAGGCGGATGTTCGGCCAAGAAAAAAATTTGTCGGGCAATGAAACGTTTTGTCCCTATCTGCCACTATTCCAATGTAACTAGCTCGTCGGTCTCTAATCGCCGATTTTATTGGGTTTCTCCGGCAATTGGGTTCGATGAGCCCGGGATCCCGAGAGAAGAGCCACACCACCGGGGGGAGGGGTGGCGCTTCCAGCGACTGGAGCCAGCAGTATTCGGCTCCGTCGCTTTCGGGAGTTTCTCGGGTCGAAGTACAAGATCCGTTCTAACCACCTTTCGTCCTCACCGCTGCGATTGGGTTGTATGATTGAGAAGCACTATGCGGCGGGACTTCCCAGTTTCCAGCGATCAGACTCTGATTCAGATTGTGGACTCAGCGTTAGCCGATGTCGCACGTCGCAGCGGCCAATGGCTGGTGTGCGGTCCAGGGTGTACGCAGTGTTGCATCGGAGTGTTTCCCGTCAATCAGCTCGACGCCGCACGATTGCGGAAGGGCCTGGCCGAGCTTGAAGCCAGCTCCCCTGACCGGGCTGAGCTGGTGCGGGCACGGGCTCGGGGAGCGGTGACTCGTCTGTCCCCCGATTTTCCCGGCGATGCGATAACCGGGTTATTGGACGAAGGAGACGAAGCGGAGCGACGTTTTTCTGACTTCGCAAACGACGAACCCTGCCCGGCACTCGATCCTGCAACCGGAAATTGCGAACTCTACGGGTCACGTCCTATGACTTGTCGCGTTTTTGGGCCGCCGGTTCGCTCTAAAGATGGATTGGGAGTTTGCGAACTCTGTTTCCACGGCGCAAGCGATGAGGAAATTGCTGCCTGCGAGATGAATCCGGATCCCGGCGATCTGGAATCCACATTGCTGGAAAAGCTCGAAAAAAACACGGGAACCCGAGGAAATACCATCATTGCTTTTTGTCTCGCCCAGTAAGCCGCGGTTCCAGGATAATCAGTTTTTCTTTTTTTCCAGTTCAGCCCAGCGTGCGTAGAGCATATCCACTTTTTCCTGAGCTTCTTCCATCTCCGCATGGGCGGCGATCAGACGGTCGCTGTCGCTGACAATCCTGGGGTCTTCGAGTTGAGCCCGCTTGGCCTGTAACACGTCCTCGGCGTGTGCGACCTGCTGCTCGATTGCTGCGTATTCCCGCGACTCCAGGTAGGACAATTTTTTTCTTCCCGCTCCCTGCCGCGCCCGGTCGCCATTCGCGCGCTCAGAAGACTTCGCGCTGCTTTTCGCTACCCCCGATCGTGCCGTCCGTTCGCGCTCCTCCAACCATCTCTCCCACTGCGAGTAATCCGCGAATCGTCCTATGCCGCCTTGACCATCGAGCCCCAGCACAACGGTTGAAACCCGGTCCAGCATATAGCGGTCGTGCGTAACCAGAACCAGAGACCCTTGAAACTCCAGCAAACTTTCTTCAAGGATGTCCAGAGTCGGAATGTCGAGATCGTTCGTGGGCTCATCGAGCAGAAGAACGTCGGCGGGCTGCAGCATCAGCTGGGCAATCAAAACGCGTGCGCGTTCTCCGCCTGAAAGTTTCCCCAACGGTTGATTGAGTTGCTCGCCGGTGAACAGGAATTTAGCCGCCCAGGATGCCACGTGAGTCACTCGGTCCTGATAGATTACCGAATCACCTTCCGGCGCCAGGGCGCGACGCAAAGTTACATCCGGATCAAGCTCGCGGGTCTGGTCGAAATACACAATGCGCAGCCTGTCGGCCCGGCGGACCTCGCCTTCTGCGGGAGCAGACTCGCCCAGCAACAGCCGCAGTAGACTCGTCTTGCCGCTGCCGTTCGGCCCCACCAGCCCGACTCTGGTACCCGCGGTAATGACGAAGTTTAGGCCGCTAAATAACTTGCGATTCCCCACTTCACAGGACACGTTTTCCAGTTCGATGAGCCGCTTAGTTTTTCGATCGGTGGCCGAGAAATCAATTAGCGCGGTTGCGCTGCGAGTCCTTGCGTTCAAATCCGCAAGCTCGCCCATCAACTCTCCTGCTTTGTCGATCCGCGCCTTGGACTTCCTTGTCCGTGCCTTTGCTCCCCGGCGCAGCCACTCGATTTCCCTGTGCACCAGATTTTCGAGTGCCTCTTGCCGCTTCGATTGGGCATGCAGAAATTCTTCTTTTTTCTCCAGAAAACGGCTATAGGTTCCGGATACTCGCAACAATCCGTCTGGATACGTCCGGTTCAGTTCCGCCATTTCAGTGGCGACATTCTCGAGGAAATAGCGATCGTGACTCACCACCACGCAGGCAAACGGTGCCACCTGCAGTAAAGCCTCCAGCCACTCGATTGCCCCCAGGTCCAAATGATTCGTAGGCTCGTCGAGCAAAAGAATGTCTGGCGATTGGACCACTGCCTCCACGATGGCCAGGCGTTTCTGCCAACCCCCTGACAATGCGGACGCTTCGGTCTCAAGATCTTCGAAGCCGGCGCGGCCGAGCGTCTCCGCGAAACGAGTGCCGCGTTCTGACTCGGGTACGGCAGCGCGTTCCATCGCGCTTTGGACCACAGAGCGCACGGTGTCACCGGACTTGAACGTCGAGTCCTGCTGCACACAGCTGAGCCGGGTCCTTTTGCGTACGGCGATTTCTCCGCTGTCGGGGCGAACATCGCCGGCAAGAATCCGAAGCAGCGTGGATTTCCCTGAGCCGTTCGGGCCAATCAGACCAATACGGTCACCCTCTGAAACCGTAAATGAGACGTTCTGGAAGAGCGGATTTGCTCCGAAATGCTTCGAGATTCCCTGTGTATTTATGATTGGGGGCAACGCGTTACGTTCTCCTGACGTCTAGGTTGAGACTATCAGCAAACACGGACGACGCGCACTGGCTGTCATCTCCGTCTTTGCTTCAAAAGCAGGCTTAACTGCTCGCCGCATAGCAAATCCCAATGGGAATGATAAATAGTTTCGATTTCCGTAAGATCACATCAGACGATAGAGTGACCGCGGGCGTTTTGGAGTTCGGTCCACGCTTGTGCTACCGAAAGATAAACGATCCAAGGCTTGGACTTGTCGCGAGAGGCTGGAGAAGAATACAACTAGGAAGATACAAGTTATTTGCGACGGACCGCAGAAGGAGTGAGAGTCTGAGAACAATATCATGACGAAGGTCGAAGCAGTCATCCAAAACTCCAAATTGGAAGCGGTGAAAAGCGCGTTGCAGGAAGTTGGTGTTGAAGGAATGACGGTGATCGAGGTTCGAGGCCACGGGCGGCAGAAGGGGCACACGGAGGTGTACCGCGGACGCGAGTATAGCGTGGACCTTATTCCCAAGACCAAACTGGAAGTAGTGCTGGCGGACGCGATGGTGGAGAAAGCGGTACAAGCCATCGTGGCTGCAGCGCGCACGGGGAAGATTGGCGATGGGAAGATTTTTCTGACGCGCGTGGACGAAGCGATACGCATCCGTAACGACGAGCGGGGCGAGGGAGCATTGTAGGAAGCGCCAGGGCGGCTATCATTGAGTTTCGATCACCGGGCTTCGATTACCGGGCTTCGATTATCGATCCATTGACCCTTCGCCATGACAGCAGCGTCTTTACTGATCACTGAACTGCGAAGTTCTCTTGCCGACGCTGGGGAACGCATTGCGCGCGACTTCGCGGCAACCGGCGACGGTCGGGCCGCCATTGCACAACGGACGCTGCTCATCGAAGACATTCTGAATCGCCTCTGGGGCGAGTTTGTCGCCTCTGACGAACAGGGTCCTCGCGGCTTCGCCCTTGTAGCCACTGGAGGTTTCGGACGCGGTTGGCTGTTTCCTTACTCCGACATTGATCTGCTCTTTCTGTTTGCCGATCGAAGTGGCGAGCAGGCTCACAAAGAGGAGATCCAGCGCTTCTCTCAGGAGCTGTGGGATCTTAAACTCAAACTGAGCCCGGCCGCGCGCACCTTAGCCGAGTGCGACCGCTTCGATCCCGACAATACCGAATTCACCGTCTCTCTTCTCGATTGCCGTTTTCTGACGGGTGATCGCCAACTGTTTGCGCGGCTTCACGACAAGGTGGTTCCTAAGTTGGTATCGCGGGAGTCGAAAGCACTGCTGCAAAGTCTGGCCGGAGTCACGCGCGAGCGCCATGGAAAGTTCGGCCACACTGTATTCCATCTCGAGCCGAATCTGAAAGAGACGCCGGGCGGCCTTCGTGATTGCAACGTCGCCAGCTGGTTGGCTCTGGTTTCGGCCATGAGCAAGCTGGGCGATTGGCCGGACAGCAGCTCGCTGCGTGCGCCGGTGCGGAAACAACTGGAGGCGGCTTTGGAATTCTTGATGGCGGCGCGTTGTTTTCTGCACTTCCGCCACGGTCGGGACGACAACGCGCTGAGCTGGGAGGCACAAGACGAAGCGGCGGCGCGGAAGATCGGCGCTTCTGATTCTGCAGAGCTGACCGCGGCCGACTGGATGCGAATTTACTTCGGCCATGCTCGGGCCGTCCAGCGCACCGTGATGCAGTTGATGGAGGAAATTCCGGAATCGTGGTCCGCTTTGCGGCGGCAATTTCAAGGATTGCGGGCGCGGCCATCGCATCCAGATTTTTCAGTGGTCGATGGATTGATTTTTCTGCAACAGTCTTCCTCGCTCGAGGATCCCGAGATGCTGCTGCGCCTGTTTCATTTCATGGCGCATCACGGACTGAAACTGAGTGCGACCACGGAGCAGCGCATTGAGCAATCTCTTCCCACGCTCGCAGTAACGCCGCCGCGAGGGGCTGAACTGTGGCTCTATCTGCAGGAAACATTGTTGCAGCCGCATGCCGCCGAGGCGCTGCGCGCCATGCACTCGTTGCGCCTGCTTACTCTGCTGCTGCCGGAATTGAAGCCCATTGATTCTTTAGTGGTGCGGGATTTCTATCATCGATTCACTGTCGACGAGCATTCGATTCTCGCGATTGAAAGCTTGCACCGCTTAAATCAATCGAACTCGGAATGGGATAAGCGTTATGCGGAACTGCTCGGCGAACTGGAAGATCCAGAGTTGCTCTACCTCTCATTGTTATTGCACGACACGGGAAAAGGAGTGCCCGGGGGTAATCATGTGGAAGCTAGCCTGGAGATCGCCGCGCGCTGTCTGGACCGCCTCGATGTCGATCCCGGGGAGCGTACCGTCGTGCTGTTTCTGATCGGCAACCATCTGGAAATGTCGGCTCAACTGAGGCGGGACATTTTCAATCCGGAAACGGTGGCGGCCTTCGCCGAGAGAGTGGGTACACCAGAGCGGCTGAAAATGTTGTGTCTGCTGACTTACGCTGACATCAAGGCGGTGAATCCGGAGGCCTTGACGCCCTGGAAGGCCGAGAACGTATGGCAGCTTTACATCGGCGCTGCCAACTATCTAAATCGAAGCGCGGACCACCGCGTTCATGGCGACGTGAGCAATGAGAAACTTGCGCGACTGCGCAGCCTCGCTCCGGTAATGGGCGCAAAATTCAGAGATTTTGTGGAAGGATTTCCGCAGAGATATTTGCTGGTGCACTCCGCCGAAGAAGTGATGCGGCACATGGAATTGGCGGAACACTTGGGTCACGATGTGGTGCAGGTTGACCTTAAACGCGGCCGCCACTGGTATGAGCTCACGCTGGTCACCAAGGATCGGCCGTCCCTGTTCGCGACGTTGACTGGGGTGCTCGCGGCATGGGGAATGAATATCGTGAAGGCCAATGCCTTTTCGAACCAAGCGGGAATCGTGGTGGACTCGCTCTATTTTACCGACCGTTTTCGTACTCTGGAATTGAACCTGTCGGAGTGGGATCGGTTCAAGAAGAGTCTCGCCGCGGTTTTGGCGGGCGAAGCCGATTTGGAACGCATGCTCCGCGATCGGCAAGGAGTCGAAAAACATACTAAGGCGAAAGTGGCGGTGGAAACCCGGATTGATTTTGACGATGAGTGTTCGTCTACGAGTACGCTGTTGCAGGTGATTGCCCAGGACCGCCCGAGATTGCTACACCGCTTGAGTTCGTGTCTTTCCCGGCAGCAGTGCAACATTGAAATTGCTTTGATCGACACCGAGGGACAAATGGCGATTGATACGTTTTATTTGACTTCGGAAGGCAAGAAACTGCCGATGGGACTCCAGAAAAAAGTGGAGAAGGCGCTTCGCGACGAGCTCAAGGGTCTGGATCTCGCGCGATAAACACGCAATCTGCGACCAAACTCACAATCGCAGGTTCGGCTATGCGCCCGCTTCCGGAGGATTCGGCAGTGGTTGAATGATGTGCAGCCCGCACTCAGTCTTTGACGATCCCGACCAGCGCCCTGCCCTCGGGTCTTCTCCTGGCCGCACAGCACGCGTGCAATGAGTGCAGCCGATGCTGGGATAGCTGCGGTCATGCAGCGCGTTGTAAGGCGTGTCGTGCTCGCGGATATATTGCCACACCTGTTTGGAATTCCAGTCGGCAATGGGATTGATCTTTACCAGGCCGAATTTTTCGTCCCACTCGATTTTGCCAGCGCCCGATCGGGCCGCGGTCTGATCGCGACGGATGCTCGTGATCCATGCCTGCAGTTCACCCAACTTGCGGCGAAGTGGCTCAACCTTCCTCATATTGCAGCATTGATCGGCATTCCGCTGCCACAGTGCGGGACCGTGAGTGCGTTCTTGTTCTTCCGGCGAGAGCAAGGGATAGACCCGTTCAATCGTGATGCCATACCTTTGCTCTACCTGGTCCATGAGGTTGTAGGTCTCGGGAAAAAGAAATTCGGTATCCAGGGTGAAAAGGCGGAAGTTTTGGCGCACGCGCGAGGCGATGTCAATCAAGACCATGCCTTCGGCACCAAAGGCCGAGGAGATCGCCACGGTGTTTCCGAAGGTGTCGAACGCCCAGGCGAGAACACGCTGAGGAGTCCAGTTCTCGGCAGGGCCTTGTAGTTGTGCGATATTGTCTTTCATGCCAACTGCTCCTCTTGTCGCAGACTTTCAGCAGAAAACCTCGGCGCAGACACCGCTTCAAATGCGCTTCGAGCGTCATCGGCAAATCTGACTGCCTCGCCGATAACCAGCAGAGTGGGAGCCGCAAGTCTCGGCGACTGAGGAAGACTTGAAACCGTGGTGTAGTGGACTTGCTGATGAGGAGTTGTTGCCCGCGAAATAATTGCGCAGGGAGTCTCTTGCGCGAAGCCGGCCGTCGCGAGCCTGTCGGCGATCCCAGCAAAATCGTGACCGGGCATATAGACGACCAGCGTGGAATCGGCTCCCGCGAACTGGCTCCATTCCTCGTCGGAATTCCCGGAGGCGCGATGTCCAACCGTCAGCACGAGCGTAGAAGATGTTTCCCGATGGGTTAGCGGAATTCCGGCTGCAGCCGCAGCTCCCAAAGCTGAAGTAACGCCGGGAACAATCTCGTACGCGACATTCGATCGGCGAAGCGCTTCTATCTCTTCTCCAGCGCGGCCGAAGATGAGTGGATCGCCGCTCTTCAGGCGCACGACTTGCAATCCGGAAGCAGCCAGGGTCACCAACAGGAAATTAATTTCCTCCTGTCGCATAGTCTTTGTTCCGCAACGCTTGCCCACGTTCTGAACCTGAGCACTGGAGGGAATCAGCCTCAATATTTCAGGCGCGACCAGATCGTCGTGCAGCACGACGGTGGCGCTCTCGAGCAACCGTAGAGCTTTCACGGTGAGCAGTTCGGGATCGCCCGGACCTGCGCCCACCAGATAGACCTTGCCTTTCATGCCGTTACCCTCCTGTCGTTCCTGGGAGCTCTCTTGTCCACACCCTTGGCAAATCTCGTGGCGGACTGCTCGGTCAGCGCCGCTTCCAGAGCCTCACGGCTGGCCAGCGATTGCAATAATTCCCGTTTGCGTTGCGGATCAAGATCGCTGGCCAGTACCAGCCTTCGCGTCGCGCCCAGATCCGCCACCCACCGTGCGTATCCAGGGTCAAACTGCCGTTCGAGCTGTTGCCTGATCTTTTGAGCAAGAGACGGACTCTGCCCGCTGGTGGAGACGGCGATCTGAAGATCCCCCCTTCGCACCACGGCGGGATAATAGAAATCGCAATATTCCGGAACGTCCACGACGTTGCACAGAATTCCACGGCGCTGCGCTTCGCGATAAATGGTTTCGTTAAGAACGCGCGATGCAGTGGCTACCACGGCAAGAAACGTTCCATCGAGATCCTCCGGGACAAACGCCCGAAGTTCGAACGTTAGCTTTCCAGTTCTCGCCCAGTTACGTACTGCTTCGCCTGCTTCCAAGGCGACTACGTGGACTCGAGCGCCGGTGTCAAGGAGTCCGCCGATCTTTGGCTCGCCGACCTTGCCCGCGCCGACCACGAGGCAACGTTTGCCTTCGAGCTTTAGAAACATTGGAAATAGGCTGCTCATTTTTCTTAGCCTTCCACGCTGCTGGGGACGCGTCCATCAGGCAAATCGCGCGCGACTGCATCCACCGTCTGCCCGGCCAGGTAGTCGCGCAATTCCGCGTCGCTGTGGCGAGCGAAAAAATGCCGGAGATTTTCGCCCGCGTCGCCGTGGGTGAGGTAGCTACGCAGAAGTCGCTCGATGGCTTCCGGAACCTCGGTCGCGAGGCAGCGATATCCGACCGGACGCGCGATGGACTGATGGAGACCCACCGCTCCGCCCAGGCAGAAGTAGTAGGCATCCATCATTTGGCCGTTGACTTTCATTTTCTTGCCTTCGATTCCGATGTCAGCGATCCAATGTTGACCGCAGCTGTTAGGGCAACCTGCCACGTGTAGCTTGAGGTGCTGATCGAAATCGGGCAGACGCTCTTCCAGTTCCTCCACCAGCCAGCGTGAGAAAGTCTTGGTTTCCGTAATGGCAAGCTTGCAAAATTCACTACCGCTGCAGGCGACGGCTCCGCGAAAAAACGGCGATCCACTCACCGGCAATCCGATTGCGCCCAGCTCTTGGGCTAACTCATCGGCGTGTAAACGGGGGACGTTGACGATGAGCAGGTTCTGCATGTTGGTGGTGCGCAGTTCGCCGCTGGCGAAGCGGTCGGCAAGATCGGCGGCGGCATCCATTTGTTCGGGCGTAATTCGCCCGCGCAGGACGGCAGAACCCACGTAGCAGTAGCCGGACTGCTTTTGCGGATGGATGCCGACGTGATCGCGATAGACGTCTCGCGGCGCATGCTCGGGTTCGGCGGGATCAAGTTGAAATCCGATTCGACGTTCCAGATCTTTCTGAAAATCGGCGGGCGTCCAACCGTGTCGCAGGAAGAGAAATTTGAGCCGCGCCCGCTCGCGGTGTTCGCGCAGTGGCTGGGAATCACGAAATAACTCGGCGATTCCTTTTATGACCGGCAAAACCTGATTCCAGCGCACGAAGGCATTCAGCGGAGCGCCCAGGTAGGGCTCGGTAGAAAGTCCGCCGCCCACACGCAAGCCAAAACCTACTTCAGGCTTGCCATCAAGAACGCGCTGAACGGCAGTAAGACCCACATCGTTAATTTCCGGATACGGGCACCACACACGGCATCCGGTGATCGAAATCTTGAACTTGCGCGGCAGGTTATAAAACTCGGCATTGCCCGCCAGCATCCGGTCCGCCTCGAGAGCGAGGGGCGAGGCATCGCAAATCTCATCCGCATCCACGCCAGCAACCGGGCAGCCGGTAATGTTGCGGGTGACATCGCCGCAGGCGCCGGTGGTATTCAGGCCAACTCGCCAAAGCTCTTCGAGGACGTCGGGAAGAGCCTCGATCGTCACCCAGTGCAGTTGAATGTTTTGCCGCACCGTAAGATCGGCGGTACCGCGAGCGTAGAGGCGAGTAAGCTTGGCGATGGTTCTTAGTTGGGCCGATTGCAATAGGCCATTGGGTATCCGGATCCTCAACATGAAAAATGGCAGCGCGCGTCCCTGGCCGCCTTGGCCTCCGACCACGCCCGCGCCATCGCCCTGCGTGTAAACTCCCCACCAGCGGAAATAAGTGCCAATCCACTCGGGCGGAATCGAATCGAAGCCCTCTCGCGCAAAACGGCGAATTTCGGCGAGACCCTCCCACGGATTCAGCGCGCGTTTCAGGCGCTCGGACTTCTGTGCTTTGGTTTCGGTCATTGTGGTAGTCATAATCTGCCGCCCAAAAAGCAAAAACCCACCGCCAGATGCTTCTGGCCGTGGGTTATAACTGCCGATAACTATGAAATTATTAGATCAGCAATTTACCTGCGCCAGAAGACACGGATGCACAACAACAACATGCACACATGCACTCCCGGCGAAAATTGCTGAAACCTGACATGCTGGTTTCGATGCTAGGCCGAGGCCCAAGGATTCGTCAACTTACTTCCCATGAATATTTTCGATCCAAAGCATTAGATTTTCGCTGATCGAGGTACTCAAATTGCCCTGAACTGAGTTGAACGGGAGTGCGGGTGGGGTTCTGGTTTTTCAGGCGGACACTTTAGAATTCGAGCGTGCCGTGAAGGTACAAGCGTGCCTGGCCGACGATCTTCACGCGATCGCCTGCGATTGTGCACTGCACGGATCCACCGCGGGCGCTGAGTTGTTGCGCACGAAATGTGCCCTTACCCAGCCGCCCCGCCCAATATGGAGCCAGGGTGCAGTGTATCGAGCCGGTTGCGGGGTCCTCATCGATGCCGACCGACGGTAGAAACATTCGGCACACGTAGTCCACGTCACCGTCGCCGGGAGCGGTAACAATCGTTCCGCGTCCGGCGTCGAGTTTGGCAAGAGCGGCAATGTCGGGCGAGAGCGCTCGCACTTGCTCAGCCTGATCCACCACCACAAGGTAATCGCGCGATTTCATGAGCAGCGCCGCTTTCAAACCCAGGGCCGCTAAGAGGTCGACGGGCGTCTCACATGGTTGGGGTGGCATCGCGGGAAAGTCCATTTCAAAGCTGTCTTCATTCTTATTTTTTTGGCCCTTGGCGACGGTCAACATTCCACTGCGGGTGTGAAAACGAACCGGCCACAGGTTGTGCTTCCGCAGCGCAAGCACATAGGCGGATGCCAAGGTCGCGTGCCCGCAGAGGTCGTCCTCGACTTTGGGTGTAAACCAGCGCAAGTCGAAGTCACCATCCGCGCGAGGAACAACGAAAGCGGTCTCGCTGTGCCGGTTCTCAGCTGCAATTTTCTGCATGATGCTATCCGCCAGAAAAGCGGAAAGGATGCACACTCCTGCCGGGTTACCTGCGAAGAGCTCACTGGTGAATGAATCAACGTGGTAATAAGGAATGGCCATGCGTGGTCCTCTAAGCTTTAAGCTTTTGGATCCCTCGAAGAAATGGGCCATCAGGATCAGTAATGGCTGAAAATCTGCATGAATACAAGTTATATCGGAAACAGCTCGGCCTGC
>DATNKA010000300.1:0-2383 GCA_035603655.1 Candidatus Acidiferrales bacterium
AGGGTAGTGGTACCCCCAGCAAGGGGAAGGGTTAGGACGAGACCCGAGGACAGTCACCGGTTTTTCCGCTGCGAAATATCGTGTCAGTCGCCTCGAAGAATGAGATTGGTAATGCGAAATATAGTCAGCAGCGATGAGCACGCCAGATTCAAGCCACATTCAGTAAGCAACCTGCGTCAAGTTGACTTCTTTTGATTTTCTCTTCTTCGGTCGCATTACATTGATTGCAACGGAGTCGAGCGAAGTTTTGATGTGTGACGCGTAGTATTTCCCGATCATCTCGACGCTGGTGCGGCAGTTCTTGGCGATTTGGTAGATGTCGGCACCCTCCATCAGACGCAAGCAGATGTATGTATGCCTCAAACTGTACGCGGTCCGCGGTTGGCCCTCCCGGTCGACACGAAGTTCTTCCTCGCCGAGAATAGTTTTAGAGAGCTCGCGCTGCCACTAGTGGAAAATCGGGTCCGTAGGCTCGCGCGTGCGCCGTCCTGAAAGAGGATCTTGGACGAGTCATCATGGATGAACTTCGCCTACCACCGTCGCCTAATAAATTAGCTGGACGGCTGGCATTTGCACTGCGGCGCGTGGGCATGCCATTCCCATGTAGTAGCGCGAGCTTTTCGTCGAGAGTGAGCTGTTTCAGAACCAGGTTGGCCCGATCCTCCGGGGAAAGGCTGGGATTCATCCAGGGTCGGTCATTGTTCTGAGCCGCTGCAATAGATGCTGCAGAGATGAGCGCGAAGGCCGCGATAACGGTGAGAAGAAGGTAAGAACCAGACTTGCAATTCTGCATGTGTCTCCAAAAACTCTTCACGCGAGGGTGATGAAAGAGTTAGTTCCTGCTCGATCGGCTACATAAACGCTATTCCGCGGTGTGCTGGGCACCGACAGAACTCATTTCGACGCTTCTGTGCCGTTTTCAAAGACGAATTTGGCATTCCTAGTGTGAAGTTCCACTAACAAGAACGCTCGAATCGGTGGGAGCAACTTTCATTAGCCTAGAAAGCACTCCCTGAAACGCCGACGAGGTGACGACGATCTCTTCGAACATGAACGCTTGGTTGATCTGCTCCCTGAGCACTACGTTTTCGTCGTGCAGTTGATCTCGCAAACGCTTAATCTCTTCAAACGCTTTCTCCAATTCAATCCTGGCCTACGCCTGTTCGGTGACATCCAATGTTGTCCCGTTCCACTCGACGAGGTCACGCACTGTGAGCTCCTGCCCAATGGATTCGCACTCCTCGAGATTTGAAGGTTGAAATAAGCGGCCTCGGCGCATCTGCTTCAACTACGAGATCCCCTATCGCATCGACCGAGCCGACGTGGAAAGGTGCTGACGCAGACAACTTCTCATTCAACACTGCGATAGCGACTGAGCCGGACTGCTCTATGAGCGAGCGTTTCATCTGCGCGTCTTCATTATGGAAAGCCGCGATACCGTTGTCTGCGTCCAGCGCGCACAGTCCAAGAAAGAGAAGATCGGGGCGCATACCAAGAATCACGCGGAGGGCTTGCCCGTCGACCGCCGCGCCGATGAGCGGATTGACCTGCCCTCCTATGGTGATGAGCGTCAGGTCCGTCCGGCCTGCAAGGACAGAGGCGATGGTCGGGTCATGCGTAGCCACCGTTGCTCCGATGCCTTCGGGGAGGAAACGGGCAGCGGCCAGGTTGGTCGATCCTGCGTCGATAAAGAGGAGTTGACCAGATCGCACCATCGAAGCCATCTTTTTCCCCAGAGCGAGCTTCCGGTCGGTGGACTCCTTCCTTCGCTGAAGTGCGGAACCTGAGGCTGGAGACATGGCTAGGGCGCCCCCATAGACACGCGTGCAGAGTCCCTGAGCTGCCAGGTCGCGCAGAGCACGGCGAATCGTGTCTTCGGAGGTTCGAAACTCCTGAGCCAGGTCGGTTGCCAGAACCCGACCATCCTTTCGGATACGCTCCAGGATCTCCTTCTGCCGTTCCGCGGGCATCAGGGTCTTTGCGGACGTGATCACCTCGATGCGAAAAACACTCTGGGGTATTGTGCAACAACAAGCATCAATATGCAACATCGTGTATGCTCAGTATACCGGCGAAACGGTTTGAGGATCGACCTGGCCAGACGCCCCCATGATCGATAACAAGTTCCTGACCGTCGCGACGAATTCAGTTGCGGCGGCGAATGCTGTCCCTAACCGGAAGGGGCGCAAACTCCTTATGGTCGGCGGCGCAGTAGAAGCTGATCTAGCCGAGTGCGTCGATGCCCATGCTGTTCTCGCCGTGCAGAAAATGAATATCGATCACTGCTTTCTTGGCGCCTGCGTAGTTTCTTCGAAATTAGAGCTTGGAGGATTCAATCCTGCGGATACGCTCTTCAAACGTGTCCTGCTATCGCGTAACCAGA
>DATNKA010000301.1:0-2201 GCA_035603655.1 Candidatus Acidiferrales bacterium
TTTAGAGGCCAGGGTGTGGGTCTCGGCGCCAACATGATCGCAGCAGACGGCAACCTTTATGGTGTCGCTCAATCCGGCGGAACCTACGGTAATGGATTCTTCTACACGCTGAAAGTCACAACGGGTGTCAGCCAGGCTCAGATTTTGTACTCATTCGGAGCGACGGGCGACGACGCGAGCAAACCCGCGCGAGCGCCGGCGCAGGGCTTGGACGGGAACTTCTACGGCACTTCGGCTGGCGGCTCGATCACACCCGAGTGTCCTGCGGGATGCGGCGCGGTCTATCGGATCACTCCCGCCGGGGAAGAGACCGTCTTGTACTCGTTTGGCACCAACCCTGCCGATCAGGAAAGTCCAATGTGCTCACCCGGACCTTTGATCCTGGGCAGCGATGGAAATTTCTACGGCACGTACTGTTCGGTCATCTTCCAGATCAAACCTCAGGGCCAGGAGACTGTCCTGCATACGATGACTGCTGCCGACGGGCAACAGATTGCGAACAGCCTGTTGCAGGCCGACGATGGAAACTTCTATGGCGTGACGACGACGGGCGGTGAGAACAACGCCGGTACTGTCTTTACACTTGTAGTGCCGGGCAGTCACTGATCGCGTCGCCAGGGACTCGACGTCTCATCATGAAAACGAAACGACAGCCAGCCCCAACCATTGGCAGCGCCATGCACCGGCTGATGAATTTGGCGACGGGTTGAAAACCTAGCTCTTGGTTTTCTTAGGCCGCCGACCAGCGGGCTTTTTTACGTATAGGAATTGGTCCAAGCCAGTCGTATGTAATGTTGCACAGGCGCGCCTGTCTGCTCGCTTAGCTTTTTCAGGGCGGCAACGAGCGCCGGTTTTAGGTAGCAGGCCGTCGGTATTAGTTTCGCAACGGTCGTTACCCACGATAGTACCTTATATCACCGAGGCGTTGCCGTGGTAGTGTCCGTGTGGCATCACTGTTAGGAACATGGTAGGGAGGATTGCATGAGCAACTTTCTTCAGCAGATTATACCCCCACACTTTTGGATATTTGTTGTGTTGGCAGCCTTAGTGCTACACGTTGTCGCGAATTACCTGCAACGGCTGTTGGACAAGAGCCTGAGTACCGGCTCTGTGGTTCTGCGTCTGCGCGGATTATCGAAACCCGGCCGAGAGAAGCGGGCGGCGCGCGTGCAGCAGATATCGGATTGGATCGAGGGCAACGGCGACAGGGTTACACTTGCATTAGCCGAAGCGAATTTTTTCTGTCTCCTGGGATTTCTATTGCTGCTAAACGCATTCGTTGGATTTGTCGCTGTTATCGTAACAAGACCGTCAAGGCCATTCGGGGCGATTCTGGAAGCACTAACTCTAGCAATGGTTTGCCTTTTCGGATTTCTTTATATGACTACAGGTATCCGCATTCGCACGGTATTGCTGCACCATCCAAATGGTTTGCGTGGACTTCACCGAAGCAACGCTGCTGCGCAGCCGGACGTGTAGTTTGGTATGCTGCCCGGCGCGCACCTAGGAATTATTGCTGGCGCATAGGGTGCAGCTAATGCATTTCAGCACATCGTTTTTCGCGTTGCTTGCATTGGCCTCATCGCCCGTCACAGGTTGGGGCGATAGCGCGGACAAATCTAAAGAGTTCACCCAACTCGAGCAAGTTTGGAACGAGGCTCACGTCCGAGGGGATGCGCGCGCCCTCGACGAACTCTGGGCGGACGATCTCATCGTCATGGTTCCCGGCATGAGTCCAATGGGAAAGTCGGATACCCTGGCCTTTGCTCTTTCGGGTCGCATGACGTTTTCTCGATACGAGACTTCGGATCTGCGCATCCGACATTTTGTCGACGTTGTGATTGTGACCGGCAAACTCTTCCGTGTCCGCTTACTTGCCGGGGTACCCCACGAGGATCACTGGCAATTCATGAAGGTGTATGCCCGCGTCCAAGACCGATGGAAGGTTGTTGCGTTTTCCGCATCGGATGCGCCCGGCGGCTAGTCTTATCGAGCACAACAGTTAAGTGAGATCTGCCGCTGTTCCCTCCGATCATCACGTAACGGTCGCGAATTTGGCGACCATGGGACACATTGGGGAGGTTGACATGAAGTCGGCGCCGGGTCCTATCAGGGCTTCACGAACCGATAGGCGAAGCGATCGGTCTCGCCCTTGATCGAGGGATCGAACACCTTGATCGAGTGCTGATCGTCCTTGTTCG
>DATNKA010000302.1:0-2086 GCA_035603655.1 Candidatus Acidiferrales bacterium
TAGCTGTAAGTCCGCCGTCTTGACCTGCGATACCTGCAGCTCGAAGGTCTGCGATATCGTTTCGAATCCTGTGGCGGTCGCCGAAATGATGTAGTTGCCTCTCGTAACGGCGGCGAAGGTATAGTTGCCGTCATTTCCTGAAGTCGCCGTCTGGACGACTCCGGTAGCTGTATTGGTCAGGGTCACAGCCGATCCTGGGAGCAAGGCGCCGCTGCTGTCGGTCACCGTACCGGTTACGCGCCCGGTATCAGACTGGGCGCGCCCAGTACCGGTCATCAGGAATGTCAGTCCTAATGTCGCGAACACTAGCAGAAGGTAGACATTTGTTTTTGCAATCACCCGCGCCAACTTCCCTAAATCCATTTGTGTCACCATGTGGAGCCTCCAAAAAGCCAATCACCGTCCGACCTCGCTGTCGTCGAAACCGGGATCTGGCTGAGGCCGAACCTTCTCGCCTTCCTTGCTCCCTTCGCAATGCTTCCTCTATCCTTTCTCCCTCAATTGTGTTTCTCCGAATAAGATTTTTCATTTCAATTACTTACGATTTATCTTCAACAGTTCTAAACAGTCAGTGCGAGCATATCGAGCCATCTGCTGTTCACGCGCATCCAACATGTTACAGTCGTCAACGAAAGGTTAAGTCCCATGTCCCTCACCGTTGAGAGCCCGTCGAGGGTCCTTTTCGGTCTCTTTGAGGCTGATCTGCAATCCGGAGAGTTGTGGAAGGCTGGTAAGCGAATCAAGATTCAGAGCCAGCCCTTCAAGGTTCTTTCTGTCCTGCTTGAGCACCCCGGTGAGGTCGTCACCCGCGAAGAACTCCAACTTCGGGTATGGGGCAAAGACACGACCGTCGATTTTGAGCACTCCCTCGGCACGGCCATCAACAAAATCCGCGAGGCCCTCAGCGACTCCGCTGATAATCCCCGTTTCGTTGAGACCCTGGCTCGCCGGGGCTATCGTTTTATTGCACCGGTTACCTTTTCGCAAAGTTCTGCATCGGCCCAGCGCACAACGTCGGAAACCACCCAAGATCTATCTTCAACGCCTGACCATCCAACCAGCTCACCAGCCTCGGTTTCGGCCCCAGTAGGCTCAGCAAAAGCCATTGTCCACTGGATTATTCCAGCCGCAACTCTCATTGTCGGCGCATGGATCGGCTTCCACTTTGGATCGCGTCGTTCTCCCATCAGGTCTTTCCGTATTAATCAAATAACGCATTCTGGCCGCATCTCGCCGGGCGCTCCAACGATGGAGAGTCTACCCGCAACGGCGACCGACGGCGTCCGCATCTTTGCCTCTGTCATCGAAAACGGTCGGGCCGCTCTCTCCCAGATCTTCGTCTCGAACGGTAGTATTGAACCGCTCGCTCTTCCGAGTGAGATTGCTTCCCCCTCGCTGGGCGATCTCTCCCCGGATGGCTCTCAATTGTTATTGAGAAGCCACCTATCTCCTGAATCTGAGCAGGCTCTCTGGCTCGTTCCAACTGGCGGAGGCAGCGCCTTCCGCGTGGCCAGCATTCTAGCCCACGACGCAACCTGGATGCCGGATGGCAAAAACATCCTTTATGCCACGGGGAACGAGCTCCTGCTCACGAGCATCAATGACAGCACCCAAACTGTTTATGCCACACTTCCGGGCCGTGCTTTCTGGCTTCGCTGGTCGCCTGACGGAAAACTTCTCCGCTTTACTCTCCTTGACCCGCTAACGCATACCGCCTCTCTTTGGGAGTTGCCCGCGGGCAGTCGTAAACCCAGTCAAATCCTTGCCAACTGGAGCCAGCCTGCCTCAGAGTGCTGCGGCACCTGGACCTCGGATGGAAGGTTTTTCATCTTCCAGTCCGCCCATAATGCTTCACAAACCGGCTCCACGGATCTTTGGCGCCTAATCGGCAAAGACACCACCAGTCCTGAGAGGCTCACCAACGGTCCTCTCAGCTTTCAAGCTCCTGTCTCTTCCCGCGACGGCCACAGCATCTTCTTCCTGGGCGTTGATACCCACTCCGAACTTCAGCGCTATAATACTGAACATAAAGAGTTTGTTCCGGATCGCAGCTTCCTTGCGGATGCGAACCGCGTGTACTACTCCC